>JAGGZF010000073.1 GCA_021162155.1 bacterium | reverse complement strand
TCCTTTAGATATAATAAATATGAATTATATGTCATATCATACTAATCATACCATATGAATTTAATACTGTAAACCTCCTCATAGAGTCTACCATAATTCTGCCCACCACAATCCATAAATGTAAAGGAAAGAATCTCAAGTCAAAAAGGATTTAATCTTCAACCTGACTTTTTAAAGATTAAATTTTTAAAAACCTCAAAATCATTTGAAAAACTTGCTATATATCGAACTTGTTCTGATATATAGTAAAGATTTATCTGGATGTTTTTGAGTTGATTATTTCTTTGATGAATTTTTGATATAAAGATTCTTTTCAATTTTTTCTGGGCGATAGTTTCTAAAAATAATTACAGGATATTTTGAAGGGCTTGGGGAAATAGCGGAGATATGAAAACTATAAAGAAGGAAATCCCTCCTCATTATCTTCTTCGGGGTCGGATATATTTTCGATAGTTCTGGGGAATTTCTCTATTTGCTCTACCTCTTTCAGTGGTTCTTTTTCTGTGATACCAAGTTCTTTAAATTTCCTTGCAGTAACTAAAACCCTACTCTCCAATGTACCAACCGATCGATTATAAGCATCTATTGCCCCTTCGAGAGACTTACCAATTTTAGAAAAATTTTCTATAAACCTCACTAATCTCTCATGGATAGTATTACCTAAGTCTCTAATTTTCAAAGCATTTTTGGTTATCTGCTCTTGTCTCCATCCATAAGCTACTGTTCTTAACAATGCTATTAGAGTTGTCGGGGTTGCTAAAAACACTCTATTTCTCACTCCTTCCTCTATAAGATTTTTATTTGTTTCCAAAGCAGCGCTAAAGAACGATTCTCCAGGGATAAACATAACTACAAAATCAGGGGTTTTTTCAAATTGATCCCAATATGCTTTTTTGCTCAATTTCCTCATGTGTTCAGCCACTTGACTTGCATGTTTCCTCATATGCGCTAAACGCTCCTGCTCATCTGAAGCAGATATAGCATCAATATATGCCTGAAGAGGAACTTTCGAATCGACCACTATTGTCCTTTGATTAGGAAGATGAACTATCATATCTGGTCTTAATCTACCTTCTTCCATTTCTATAGAAGACTGCTCAGTAAAATCACAATAACTAGACATTCCTGATAACTCTACAACTCTTCGTAATGTTATCTCTCCCCATCTTCCCCTAACTTGAGGAGTCCTTAGAGCTGTGACCAAATTACTTGTCTCTTTCTGCAGTATTCTATGTGTTTCAATAAGATTCTTAAGTTGATTCTCTAAACTCCCATAGGCTTTTTGTCTACTTTCTTCCAGACTTCTTATCTGCTGTTCATACTTGCCTAGCATTTCTTGTAAAGGTTTAACTATATTACTTATAGCTTCTTGCTTTTTGCTAAAATCTCCTTTCATTTCTGAAATTATTTTTTCTAAATTAGCCTTTGCTAATTCAAGAAACATTTGATTATTGGTATTTAAAGCATCTTTGGAAAGAGCAGAGAACGTATCAGATAATTTAGCTGTAGCTTCATCTAATATTTTCTTCTGTTCCTGTAGATTTTTCTCTGCTTCTTTTAGCTGTGTTTCAAATGAAACTCTATTAATCTTTTCTTCATCATATAACTTCCTTAAGTTAGATATTTCCTCCTCTTTAGTTTTCAATTGTTGTTGTATAATTTTAAAATTATCTTTAAAGATGTTCCTTAAGATAAACCAAACAACTCCACCGCCCATCAACAATCCTATTACTAAAAATATTACCTCAGTCATTAGCTTCTCCTTCATAACTATTCAAAATTATACAAAATAATACAAAAAAAGTTTAATAAATATTTTGGGATGGGAGCCGGGAATAGATTGTACCTTCCGGAGCAAAATTCTCAGCGAACAAAATAGTCAAATCTATATACGAGTAAGAAGGTATATATAAGAATAAAAATAACAGAAGAGGCAGAAGAAAGAAGAAGAGAAAAATAGGTGTCTGTTTCTATTTTAAAATTTAAAAGCTGAAAGTTTGAAGGCTGGGGAGTTTTTGGTATTTATGAAGATGCGGGTTTCTTTTATTACTTTAGTATAACTTTTGCGGGTATCTGAAGTCCTGAGCGATAGCCAAGAATTTGGACGAAGTGCAAAGGCACCAGATACCAGCTTGTTGTACGACGTGCCCCCTTCATTTTTGGAATACCAATATATCTTCCACATTTATTTTTCCTTTATCTGCTTTTGATAATCCATGCTGGATTATCCCAGCTAACTTAAAGCCTTCTGATGTTCCTAAGTCTGCTAACACCTTTGAAGTTTCTATTCTTCGTTCTTCTCCATTTATAATCCAACTATGATATTTACTTACCACCATAGCATAGAATCTTGCAGGTTTTAAAACTCTATAACATTCCCTAAAAGACAGTTTCATCATGCGGAGATAATTTTCTACTATTTGAGCTTTCGTTGATCGCCTTGATTCCCTAAGAAGATTAATAAGGTCTATACTTGAATCTGGAAGGTCCAAGTTGTACTTTTCAAATTTTGAATAATAATCTTTCGTTGATCCGAATTTCAAACCATTATCAAAACCCAGTATAATTATAGAAATTTTATTATTCCCAACGTAATCTAAAGCATCAAAATATGGAGGTGA
>JAGGZF010000025.1 GCA_021162155.1 bacterium | reverse complement strand
CTGGTCCCCCCAAGAAAGGAGGAAACATGGAAGTAAATAAAAAATTAAATATCATTATTGAAAAATTAATTGATTTTGATAACATTAATGTGGGATTTAAGGTGGAATTTAAAGATAAAAAAAGTAAAAAGAAGTATAAGCTTACAAGAAATGAAAATGCATATTTATTAGAAATAGAAATAAAGGGAAATAGACCCTTTAAAATAAATCTAAACTCTTCAGAAGATTTACAAAACCAAGAGGATTTATCAGATGAAGATAAAAGGATATTCTCTAAACTATTTGATCGTCTAAATAATAATCAGATTGATAAAATATCTATTGGTGGCCTCAGGCTAAAGAATCCAATTTTGTCAAATTCTATTGCTCAACCAATATTAGCAAATGTTTCAAGTAGAATGCCTAAAAATGAAAAAAATAAACTATATGTACTTTGGAGAGAAAGCAAAAAAGAAAAATTCAAAGAAAGATTATATGAAAGTGTAGAAAATATAATAGCCAATATGCTAAAAGAAAAATTAGCGGAAAGGGAAGATCTACCAAGTTCTATATTCCCAACTAGTATAGCTATAGATAAAGTACCGAATTATTACATCTTTGTACCACCAGAAAAATACACATTAGATACAAAAATGGAACTTTTCAATAAATTGGCTAATTCAATTTGTGGAAGGTGTGGACAAAAGATTTACGGTTTGTATGTGCCTGAAGAAGGAAGTGAAATAAAAGAGATCCTCAAGGACTACATCCCTGATTTCTATAATGTAAATATTAGTAGCATCGCTGGAGTGGGAAGAATAAATTTGCGTGAAATCGAACCATTTGAATACATGTTTTATCTTTTGGACAAGATTTTTCAAGAAATGTTTAGAGGAAATAAAACTCCCACTTATTATATAGAACTCTTTGTAATTGAAGGGGTTGGTGGAGGAAAGAAATTCTTTTCCCATTACATAATACCAAATCTTAATGGAGTATTTGAGAGGTTGTATAAGGGAAATGAAAAATATTGGGAAGCCAGAGGAATTTCTAAAATTAAAGCTTTAATATCCTCATTTCTTGTGGAAAATTGGAACATAGATAAAAATTTAAAGAAAAATAAAAACAATTTAGAAATTGCCCATGCGCATATTAATAGACTCCTGTACTCTATTTTTTATTATAGAAAGTTAGATATGGATTCAATTTTATTTTTGGAGGATCTAAAGATAAAATTAGGTGATACAACTCAAATTATGTATTTAGAGGAGGTGGTATCATGGATGTAAAAAGAATTAGTGGCTGGGCTTGGAATGTTGCTAACAAGCTGATAGAAGCTGATAGAGGAGAGGCAAGAATACTTGATAGATTTATGATGGATTTAAGAAGTGCAAGTCTCCCTCACGAGTTTACCAATGCAATTGCAAACAATATGACCGTATTTGAGAGAAGTGGTATAGAAGTGGGAGAAATTCCGTTTGATCTCCAATACTTTGAGAACGTTACCGAGTTCAAGCAAGCAAAAGCTGTTGTTATAGCTACCCTCTACAACGCGAAGATTCAAAGTGGAAGAAAAACTCAAAAAGAAAGAGGTGAAGAAAAATGAAAAGAGTATTAATATCTATCTTGGCAAGAGTAAAAGGGAATGTAAATGCAAACGGAACGGTTGGAGCACTTACTGAGATTAAAAAATTTTTTACAACTGATGGTGAAACAAGAGTGTATGTCTCTGGTAGATGCGTCAAGTATTGTATAAAAGAGAGGCTAAGCGAGAAAGGTTTTGAATTATCTCCCTTAGGGAAACCGAGGAGAGTTGTTATATCGGAGGGTAATCCACTTCTGTACATTGATGATGATTTGTTTGGTTTTATGATGGCAGATGTGCCTGGTGAAGCAGCAAGAAGAAGATTTGCCCCAATAAAAACTGATGGAATAGTTGCATTGAAACACTGTGAAATCACAAGAGATTTTGGCGGAAGATTTGATCCTACAGGAGTTCAAGATCCATCTCCATTTGAGATAGAAGTTGCGGATTTTATTGGTCAGAATAACTGGATTTTAACAGAGAATATTGGAAAATTTGAAGATAAAGAAATAACTGATGGAATTAGAGGGAATTCTCCAGTAAAACTGGAGGAAAAAGAAGAGAACGGGAAGAAGTACTACTGTCTTCCTTATGAACCTTCAGACAACTCTAAATTGGCTTATGGAAGGAAGAACAGATTAAAGGCTTTCTTGGAAGTATTACTAAAAGAAAGATACACATTCCCGAGATCTGCAACTTATTTGCATCAACCTCATTACTACTATGCTACTATTTTGCCAACAGAGCGATTACTACCACTTTTTGCGTATATAGACTATGAAATTAAAAACGGGAAGATTATGCTGAACCTTGATAAAATTGAAGATCTTGGAAACCTACTAATGGATGGAGAAGAAATAACAATAATAGATTTTGAGTGTGGCTTAGGTGAAGAGGTAAATTCGAGAATAGAAAATTACTCAAAAAAAGTGAAAAAACTTGAAAATGAGATAAAAAATCCAGGAAGTGAAGAGCGAAGGAAGAAATTAAAAGAAGAAAGAGAGGAGTTAGAAAAAAGGTTTGAAGTATTGAAATCTATCAAAATTATTAATTCTTACAAGATAGAGAACATAATAAACAAGATAACAAACTATCTGGTGGGTGCTTAAATGAAGGTTAGGATAAAAACACTAACTCCTATATGGACAGGAGATGCTGAAAGGAAAAATACTGAGTTAAGAGAAACAGGAATTATAGGCTCTCTTAGATGGTGGTATGAGGCATTAATCAGAGGATTGGGTGAGAGTGCATGCGATCCTACTAACTCAAAGTGTGAAGGGAAGAACCATTGCGATGCCTGTGAATTATTCGGGTGCACGGGTTGGAGCAGGAAGTTTATACTTCATATTGAGTCTCTAAATAAGTCCTTTGCACCTTTTATCATTGCCAAACCCTCTGGTTCTAAAAAACCGTATTTTTTGGGATATTATGATGCATCTGGCGAAACATATGAGAGAAACGGAGGTTTATTGGGGAAGTATAACTTAATATTTTATTCTGAAGAGGAT
>JAGGZF010000019.1 GCA_021162155.1 bacterium | reverse complement strand
TGCTAGGATAGCAGGTGTGGATATGCTTATAGATATTGTACCTTATGGAAAAGTGCCTCTCCTTAGAGAAAAATATCTCCGTATTGCTCAAACTTTGGTAAGTAGATTGTATCATATAAAAAAGGTATTTCCAATTGCTGCTGCAGGAGTGTATCCAGGGATGGTTCCTAAAATAATTGAAGACTTGGGACTTGATTGTGTTCTTGGTGTTGGCGGTGCAATTCATGGTCATCCAATGGGTGGAGTAGCTGGAGCAAAAGCGATGAGACAAGCTATGGAAGCAGCTCTAAATGATGTTCCACTAGAAGAGTATGCTAAAACGCACAAAGAATTAAGAGTGGCTATAGATAAATGGGGTATATATAATCCAGAGATTAATATTTTTAAATCTATAAAAGATTAGGAGGATAGAATGAAAACAAGAATAGCAATGTGGTATGCTCCTATGGATTTGAGATTAGAAGAGAAAGAAATAGGATTGCTTCAAGAAGGAGAGATTCTTGTAAATGTAAAAGCAGCTCTAACGTGTGGTACAGATGTCAAGATATACAAACGTGGTCATCCCTTGATTACACCCCCTTTCCCTTTAGGACACGAATTTTCTGGGATTGTAGTAGATGTAGGAAAGAATGTTGATAAGTCACTTATAGGAAAAAAAGTCGTTACTTCAAATGTTGCTTCGTGCCATAGGTGTTTTTATTGTAAGAGAGGATTAGAGAATCTATGCAAGAAACATGAAATTTTATATGGTGCCTTTGCAGACTACATTAAAATCCCAAAAACGATAGTAGAACAAAATCTCCAAATATTGCCAGAGGATATGGATTTCTTAACAGCTTCTTTAGTAGAACCTTTATCTTGTGCGCTTCATGGAGTAAATAGAGCTAATATTAATATAGGCGATACAGTCTCTATAATAGGAGCAGGTCCTATGGGATTACTGATGACTCAATTATGTAAACTGAGAGGGGCTACTGTTATCATGGTCGATAAAAGTCAGCCAAGATTGGATATAGCAAGACAATTAGGTGCAGATTATATAATTAATGCGGATAATGTGAAAGATGTGGTAACAGAAGTTAGAAATTTAACTCCAGAAGGAAAGGGCGTTGATGTAAGTATAGAAGCTGTGGGATTACCTGAAACGTGGGAAGAAGCAACTAAATTTCCTAGAAAAGGTGGAACAGTAATTTTATACGGTGGATGTGCATCAGGTACAAAAATTTCTATTGATACTGAGTTAATTCATTATTCAGAATTGACCATTAAAGGATCGTTTAATACCACAGCCTATGAAATTGAGGTTGCTTTCAATCTACTTAGGAGAAAAGAAATCTTGGCTGAAAATTATGTATCCGGTAAATTCCCATTAGAAGATGTTGAAAGAGCTCTTAAAATGCATATGAAGCAGCAGGGAATTAAATATGCTATTATTCCCTAAAGGAAGTTAAGTAAAATGGACTTAGGATTAAGAGGAAAGGTTGCTTTAGTGATAGGTGCTACAGGAGGGATAGGGAAGGCCATCTCCCTATCCCTCGCTAAAGAAGGTACCAATATAATTATACATTACTATAAAAATGTGAAAAAAGCTAAAGCAATTAAAGAAGAATTAGATGAAATTGGTGTGAAGTCGATTATACTGAAAGGAAACGCTAGCAAGCTGGATGACTGTAAATACATTATAAGAGAAAGTTTACAGTATTTTAAGAAAATAGACATTCTTGTTATCGCTTTGGGGAAGTGGCCCAAGGAGAGTTTTTTAGGTGCGTCTGAAGAACAATGGAATCAAGTAATGGATATAAATTTGAAAAGTGCATATTTCTTAATTAAGGAGATTTTACCTCATATGATTCAGCAAAAAGAAGGCTCAATTGTAGCTATAGGTTCTGAATGTGCTTGGTTAGGTTCTACATCCGGCAGAGCAGATTATGCAGCCTCTAAAGCCGGTTTACTTGCTTTATCTAAAACTATTGCTAAAAAAGTTGGAGAATTCAATATTAGAGTTAACGTAGTTGCACCAGGTATTATTTACACTGATATGTCAAAAAGCGAGATAGATAAAAAGCATGATAAATATATTGAGAGAATACCGTTAGGGTATATAGGAAGACCAGAAGATGTTGCAGATGTAGTTACTTTCCTAGCCTCAAACAAAGCACGATATATTACAGGTTCTACAGTCCACGTTAATGGTGGAATGCTAATGCTATGAAAGGAGATTAATTATGAAAAATAATTCTCTTTTGAGAGAAGTGAAAGTTAAAGTGACAAATGAGGCAGGTCTTCATGCAAGACCCGCTTCAGAGTTTGTTCAAGCTGCAAAGAAGTTTAAATCGACCATTCGTGTAATTAAAGATGGAATAGAAGCAGACGCTAAGAGTATAATATCTGTTTTAAGTTTAGGTGTAGAGAAAGGAATGGAGATAAGCATAATAGCTGAAGGAGAAGATGCAGAAGAGGCAATTAAAGAGCTTGTGAGTATCATTAGGAAAAATGGTGATGAAAGTTAAAAACTATATACTCCATGGTATTGGAATTTTTCAAAATGTAATTATAGGGAAAGCTTTTCTTTATTTACCAGAAAAGCTAATAATTGATCATGATAAACAGAGAATCAATATTAAAGAAGAACTTAGAGTTTTTGAGAAGGCTGTAGAAAAGTCAAAATTACAAATAAAAGCTTTAATGGATCGTATCAAAGGCAGAATATCTGAGAAAGATTTGGACATTTTTAACTCCCACCTTCTTATTTTAGAGGATCCGATTTTTCTATCAAAGGTTAAAGAATATATAAATAATGATGAATTATCTGCTGAGAATGCTGTTAAGAAAGCGGAGAATTATTTGGAGGATCTGTTTAGTCACGTGGAAAGTAATTATATAAGGCTAAGAATAAATGATATAAAAGATGTATGTGATAGGGTGATAAGGAATATTTTAGGAAAACCAAAACCTGATCTTTCTTCTTTACCATATCCGGCTATTGTTGTTGCTGAAGACCTTACACCATCAGATACTGCAATTTTGGATAGAGAGAAAGTTTTAGGTTTTGCTACCGATAAGGGAGGAATAACATCTCATACTGCAATTCTTGCAGAAGCCCTGGGTATACCTGCAGTTGTTGGTTTAAAAGAGATTACAAAATATGTTAAAAATGGGGATGTTCTGATTTTAGATGGCGAGGAAGGGATGGTCATCATTAATCCAGATGAAGAAGCACTGGAAAGGTATAGAAAAAGGAAAGAGAAGATTGAAAAAGAAAAAGAGTTATTAGATAAAGTAAAATTCTTGCCTATTTTTACAAAAACGGGAAAAAGGATAGAGATATCTGCGAACATAGGAAAGCCAGAAGAAGCAGATATAGCTCTAAAG
>JAGGZF010000052.1 GCA_021162155.1 bacterium | reverse complement strand
TATTAGAACAACAGGGATTTTCTCTACAACGAGAATTACCTTTAGGGATAACTCATTATGGCTTTCTGCTAAAATTACCAGAAAATTAATAATTAACCATTATGTCTCTTACTTCTCACCAAAAGAAAATTATCCTAATAGCAATAGGAGTGTTACTTCTTTTTATACTGGCTGTTATAGTTTTTACCCCTCGAAGAGTTAAACCGGCTACTTTAGAAATATGGGGAATAATAGATAAACCAGAGGTATTTTCTCCTTTAATATCTCAATTTCACAAAAGTTATCCTCAAATACAGGTGAAGTATGTAGAAAAAGATCCCCGTTCTTATCAGAAAGAGTTATTACAGGCATTCGCCAACGATGAAGCACCGGACATCTTTATGCTCTTGGGTAACTGGATTCCTGAATATCAAGATAAAATTGCTCCTCTAGACACAAGAAAAGAAAAAACATTCAATATTAAAACTATCACAGAATTATATCCAGATGTAGTAATTAAAGAATTGCTGCAAAAAGATAAACTATGGGGAATTCCTTTATATGTAGACACCTTGGCTCTCTTTTACAATAAAGATATCTTCGACCATTATAATATTGCCCTTCCTCCCCAAACTTGGGAAGAAATATTACAATTAGTCCCTAAATTAAGAATATTAGACCAACAAAGAAATCTACTTCGCTCGGCTATAGCCCTAGGCACTGCCAATAATATCAATTGGAGCACTGATATTTTATCTGCTCTGATGATGCAATATGGCAGTTCTATAGTAGATGCTTCCCACAAGCAAGCAACTTTTGATTTGCCCCACGAATGGTTAGGCCAGAGAATTATTCCGGGTGAAAAAGCACTCCGATTTTATACTCAATTTGCGAATGTCCGTTCTCCTTACTATACTTGGAATGAGAACAAAATTAATTCTCTATTGTCCTTTGCTCGCAGTAAAACCGCAATGGTGATAGGATACCATAGAGCAATTACTATTTTTCAAAAATACAATCCTCAATTGAATTTTGGAGTAGCGCCTCTACCTCAATTCCGCAATAGTCCTTATAAAATCAATTATGCCAGCACTATGAATTTAGTAGTAAATAAACGCTCTTCTAATACCACAGCTGCTTGGATATTCCTAAAGTTTTTAGCCCAAAGAAATGCTGCTGAACAGTATTATTTAGCCACTCACCACCCACCAGCCAGAAGAGATCTTATTGCCCAACATTTAAATGACCCTCTCACCGGCACTTTTATAAGCCAGATTCTTTCCAGCAAGAATTGGTATCAGTGCTGCGCTACTGCTGAGAAAGAAATTTTACAAAAAGCAATTCAGGATGTAAGCATTAAAAAAACAGATCCTCGTCAGACAGTATACAGCGCAGCTCATCAACTTAATCTTTTGTGGAAACAAAATAAAAGGTGATAAAAATGACTTTTCTTTTAAAAACCAGAAAAATCTTCTATCTTATTTTCTTAATAATTCCTGTCGTTGCCTTTGCTGCAGGATTAGTTCCCTGCGGAGGTCCAAATGAGCCAGAATGTACTCCTTGTGACTTATTAGTATTAGCCCAAAATGTTATTCATTATGCTTTAAAAATAGCAGTAGCAGTGTGTATTGTTCTTATTATTTACGGAGGATTTAGATGGATTTTTGCTTTCGGAGACAGCAACAATATAGCTGCCGGCCAAAAAGCAATTTTCAGCGCTCTAATAGGCTTAGTCATTATTTTAGCCGCTTGGCTCATAGTAAATACGGTCTTCTGGTTAATTGCTTATATGGGGGGAGAAGATTACACTGGAACTTGGTGGCACATTAAATGCCATTAAAAATAAAAAATATGAATAACAAAATTTTCCAATTGTTCCTTTTCTCTCTTTTGATAGGAGGAATTATAGGGTTATCATACTCTTTGGTTAGAGCCCAAACTTTTTGCGAGTCCTTCTGTGATGCCCATCAGGATACCCTTAATTATGAAAGTTGTTTAAATTATTGCAACGGAGAGGCTTCTGTCTCTTGTCAAGAATCATGTACTATTGAGGGAGTATTTAATTCTGGCTGTTTCTCTACTTGCTTAGCTAACAAAATGGATAGCTATCTTAATTCAGAAGGAAATACTGGAGAGTTGGTAATTGAGAATCCCTTAGGTCCTACCTCTGATATCTGGCAATTAATAATGAAAATAATAGATTTTGTTTTTAATATTGCCATTTTTGTTGCTGCTATCATTATAGTATATGCCGGCTTCACCTACATTACCTCTTCTGGAGAACCCAAAAAGGTAGCCCAAGCCCAAAAAATTCTTATCTGGGCTTTAATAGGGTTTGCTGTAGTATTAATAGCCAAATCAATTCCTCCTTTCATTTACAAATTTCTCACCGGAAAATCGCTAAATAGTAATTTTTCTTCTGAATCTTACAGTTCACCTGCTTCTCCTTCTGTATCTTACCCTACATCTCCTATAACAGGAGGATATGTATATAACAGCACTACTGATACTTGTATTTGGGATGACAATGCCTTAGCAGATAGCCCTGAATGTGTAGATGACCTTATTCCTTAATTGCCTTTTCTTGACTAATAATTTTCTCTTTTGTTATCATATTTAATAAAGGGTCGAAAATTTAAGGAAATTAAAAATAAATAATACTACAATGAAAAAAACTTTAGCGTGGGTAATAGTTCCTACTGTGATACTATCTCTTACTCTTCCTGTATTTATCCAAGCCCAAGACGAATTGCCTTATGGCCAGGCTCCTCTAGTTAATTTGGATATCTGGACATTACTATTCAAAGCCCTTAACTGGTTCTTTAATATAGTGCTGATTATTGCCGCTATTTTCCTTATATACGGAGGTTTCTTGTATATTACTGCCGGAGGAGACCAAGCCAAAACCCAAAAAGCGCTTAATACAGTTATCTATGCTCTAATTGGAGTAGCCATAGCCTTATTGGCAAAAGCCCTAATAAACTTTGTATCTAAATTCATTATGGGGCAGGGTATTATTACCCAATAGATTCTCTGTGTGAGCCCATTTTAAAAACTCCCTTGGAAAAGGGAGTTTTTAAATAACTATTGAGTGCCGAGGGAGGGATTCGAACCCTCACCCCTCACAGGACTAGGTCCTAAACCTAGCGCGTCTGCCAATTCCGCCACCTCGGCTATGGCTCGGCTTCGCCTCAAACAAAATTATTATAAAGATAAATTGGCTTGAGCATCTAAAGTTTTCCAAGTGTGCTTTTCTCTGCTGTTATTAATATAAGCAAAATAACCAGCCCCAGCAATCATAGCAGCATTATCTCCGGTATAATGAAGTAAAGGAAACATTAGCCGAACAGAAAGATTTTTCTTCTTCATTTGTTTAACAAATTTATCTCTTAATCTTTGATTGGCGCTAACTCCACCTCCTACTATAATAGAACGAACCTGATATTCTTGGCAAGCAGATAAAGTTTTATGTACCAAAACATCAGTAATAGCCTCCTGATACTCATAAGCCAAAGCAGGTCGCAATTCTTTCTTTTTCTCTTCTGGTAATTGACGTAATTTATATAGCAAGGCGGTTTTTAATCCGGAAAAAGAAAAATCATAATCCGCAGTATCAATCATAGGGCGGGGGAAATGAAAAGGTAATTCTCTTCCAGAAAATTTTTTCGCTTCTCGAGCTATCGCCGGTCCTCCGGGATAAGACAACCCCAATAACCTTGCCCCTTTATCAAAACACTCTCCTGCCGCATCATCTCTAGTTTCACCTAAAATTTTTACCTTATTAATTTTAGATGCCAATACTAATAAAGTGTGCCCTCCAGAAACTAACAAACAAATAGCGGGGAAAATTTTAGAAAATTCTGTGAATTTAATTTTTCTTTTTCGTTCAGGAAGAAGAAAGCTGACTAAATGCCCTCGGAGATGATTAACTCCTATTATTGGCTTTTGCCACGCCCAAGATAAAGTTCTGGCAAAACTAATCCCTATTAGAAGAGAGGGTAATAACCCCGGGCCCTGTGTTACTGCTATTAAATCTATTTTAGAACTAATGCTCTTAGAATTGGGAAATGCCCGTTGTATTGCCTGTTTAAAAACCACAGGAAGATTTTTTGTGTGTTCCCTATTAGCAATTATCGGCACTACTCCACCATATTTTCTATGAATAGCTACCTGACTAGAAACTACATTAGATAACACCTGAATAGTAAGACTATCTTGTTTTTTATCAATTTTCAAAACAGCCACTGCTGTCTCATCGCAAGAAGTTTCTATTCCCAAAATAATCATAAAAAATATGATAGTGGCGCTAATGGGATTTGAACCCATGTTACGGGATTGAAAGCCCCGCGTCCTAACCAGACTAGACGATAGCGCCTATCTTTCTTGTAGTAGAATACTATATTCGGATAATATTTTCAATAATTTTAATAATCTATCAGGATTGTTTTTACTGCTACCCTCTTTCTGGCTACTCCTACTGGCCAGCAACTTTGTAAAATCAACAACGGTTTATCTTCCGGAGGAAAGATACTCTCAGTAGTCGCCTGCCCTCTGGGCCAAGGAAGAAATATCTTCTTTCCCTGAACCTCCCATAGTAAAACTTTTTTCTTCCAAATGACATAGATTTTATCTCCTTCCTTTAATTCGTTTAATAGAGAAAAAACTGATTTATACCTGCCGGGCTCCCAAGGATATTGAGAACTATGGCCGATAATAATAGAATAACCTTTTCCGGGCTCAGCGGTACCGGGATAAAGCACTACTCCCCGACGCAGTTCTTTATAAATTAAGGAAAGCTGAGGAGTATCTACCTGACGGATGGGGGCAACTATACCAAATTTAGGTAAAATAATTTTATTCTTCCCGTCTGTCCCGTATTGTTCTAAGATAGTTTTTTTAAGATAAGTGTTTTCGGAAACTGTAGTTTCCCTCTGCACGCTAAAATCAGGGAAAGAAGTTCTTATATGGTTTTCAGAAGAGCTATTAAAAGAAAACTTTTCGCTTTTTAATTTTTCAGAAAGGGAAAAGTTAGGAGGACGTTTTATCTCTGAAATTATCGCCCGGACACAAATCTTAATCTTATACTTTGCAATAGATACAAAGGCCTCACCATTAAATATAAAAAAAAGAATAACAAAAACGAAAAAGAAGATTTTCAGAAACAGGCGCCAGTTTCTAATCTGCATAGCAGTTTATGTTATCATTATTTTTCCTATCAGGATATCTATCTTAAGGTAAAAAAACGCTACACTTATTAAAATAATCAAAGCACTCCTTGCCACCATCTCTGAAAAAACCAAATTAGTTTCGCGTTTCTGTTGGGCAATAGTAATCTCTATCAGCGTCAAAGTTCCTAAAAGGGCTAAACTTATAGCAATAATTTTGTTGAGTAAATCTAACTTCTGCCGGGTAGAAATAAATCCCGCAGAAACTACTTTTATTTTTGATTCTACAGGAATTGAAGAAGAGGAAGAAGAAACTGAAGTAACAATCTCTGAGGTATTTGAAGCTGGACGATAAACCATTAGAAGAGGAGTAGCTTCTTTGGTAGTAACAACAATAGGTTTAGTAGTAGAAGTAGTAGAAGATGACGTAGGGGAAGTAGAAGGCGCAGAGATAGATTTATCCGAATTTTGTAGAGTGCTGGCTTCTGCTACTTTTACTTTAGCACTAACCACAGGGGGTTTAGACAAGGAAGAACCCAGCATCTGAACAACTAATATCTCTTCCTGCCCATTACCTAACACATCTCCCCTTACTACTGCTACTCCTATATCCTGATAATGACGATTCAGTAAATTTTCCCGATGAGAAGGAGAGTTTAGCCAGCTTTGAATAACCTCTTCACTATCCAAAAAATTCACTGCTAAATTTTCTCCAGCATAATGATAATAATAACCAGATTTATCTATCCAATGCCAAGGTGCCATCCCTGTAGGGCTATAATGTGAGAAATAATGTTTTGCCAGCATATCTTCTGCTTTGGCTTTAGCGGCATTTTCTAAAGCAAAATTTACTTTCAAAGGAGGAAGGCCATACTCTTGTCTAATCTGATTTGTAAGAGTAATTATCTTTTGAGCACTTATTGCAGCAAATAAATCCGACTGTCTAGTTAAAAGAATCTCCCAACTAAAGAGTGCTTTAATCAACAAAAAAGCCAAAATATAAACTGTTATCATTCTATCCGAAAGAGCTTGAGGTTGATAATGATTTTGTTCAGTAGGATAGAAGAAATTTTTTAGTGCAGTCCACAGCATAGATTTCTCTTATTTCTGCTAATATTATAGCACACATTCTTTCTCTTGACAAATAGCTTATTCTATGATAATCTTTCAATAAATAATGCTCTTTAACAAGGAGGTGAGTAATGGAAGAATTGATAAGAAATTATATCTTTTATGTTGGAGGATCCTTCCTTATAGTTTTAGTAGCGTTTCTCTCATTGCTTTTTATCTTTGCTCATAGTAAAAATAAAAAGAAGTAAGAAAGGAGGTGAGAAATGATGAGGAAAGTAATGAAGGAAAAGAAAGGAATGAAGAAGAAACCGATAGCTAAAAACCTAGACCAAGGAGAGGATAACATATTAGCTCTTACTCTTTATCTTCGTTACAAGATCGAAGGTGGTGACGAAAAGAAGCCGCCATTAATGAGCAAGCTCGCTTCTGAAGAAAAAAGAGAGGAAATAGCAAGAGTATATCTTTGGTTATCTGAGTTTCACAGTATCCTCCGTCACAAAGACAGTAACTTAGGTGTAAAAAGATTTATACAAGAGAAAATTCCTGAAGACCAACAAGAATTAGCAAAGAAGTACTTACCTGTCTTTTATCTATTACAAGAAATATTCAATACTACCTACTGGTAGACAGGGGAAAGAAGAATGAAGGTCCTATTATCTTTTTTATCATTTCTTTGCCTAATTTCTGTATTTTCTATTATAATAGGCGAGGAATGGAAGGAATTAGAAAGAAAAGTAAAAGACAAAGATAAAAAGGAGGTGTAAGATGAATAGTACCACCTTCAATGTCTTAATAATTATGATATTCCTTTCCGTAATGCTGATAGTTTACTTAGCACCCGTAATTGCATCTCTCCAACTGAAAGAAAAGAGAAAAGGAGGTGAAAAATAATGGAAAAGGAAAAAGTAGAGGAAGAAATAAAAAATAGGGAATTTAACAGTATAACAGAGGGTTCGAAAGAGTAACTGAACTCTTGCGGTCTTACCATGCGATCCTCTTAGTCACAAACCCCTCTCTTAGTGTTGAAGATTTCCGAGACCACCTCGTCGCTCCGGAAGAGCGATTTTTAATAGATAAACATTGCGAACGGTTTAAAGGAGTAAAGGAGTGGTTTGATCGTTTAGAAAAGGAAAGGAGGTGAGACAAGATGGAAACTTTCTTGTGGTATAGCAGCATAATAGGAGTAATGGGGATACTGATTATAATTTCTTTAATAAACTTAAAGAGAAAGAAATAGGCAAAACAAAGCCCTCGAAAGAGGGCTTTTTTCTTTCTTGACAATTACTTTTTATTGTGATATACTTAACGCACATCAGTTACCTAAAAATAATCTAAAATTATGAGAAAAAATTATTTATTTAGCCCTAAAATCTTCGTTTTGAGCCTCTTGATAGGAGTTGCTATTTTTAGTGTTGCAATATCTCAGGTATCTGCCACTTATGGAAATATAGAAATTATTACTCCTCAAGATGGCAATCTTATTGATATTACTCAGGATATGCCAGTTACTATTTTTGTAAATGCTGATCCTGGTGTTTTTAAAGCCATCTATAGAATTACCTCTACCTCACCTGCCGATCCCCATACCCAAATCTATAATTGGGGATACCCTATAGATTACGGATACCTTAATCTACCAGCATATAAAAAAGAAAATCTCCAATACGCCTGTCAGAACCACCCAGGCCAAACAGTTTATTTTATTGTAGATGTTAATCAGTGTATAAATCCTGTAGATCTCCAGCCAGGACAAACCTGTCATAACTGGAACTCTTTTGAAGATACAATTACTCTTCGCTGCCCCACTCCTCCTCAATGTCAAATTACCAGTTTTACTGCTTCTCCTAATTCTGTAAACACAGGAGGATCTTCTGTGTTATCTTGGAGTACTCAAAATTGTAATTCTTGTACTGCTTCTGCTAATCCTTCTAATTCTTATTGGTATGGAAACCAATCTGTTTCTGGTAGTAGAACGATATATAATCTTACTCAAACTACTACCTTTACCTTAAGTTGTTCTGGAAATTATGGTTCTGACCAAAAAACTACTACTGTAACTGTAAGTACTCCTCCACC
>JAGGZF010000062.1 GCA_021162155.1 bacterium | reverse complement strand
TACTTCTTTATCTAAAAATTGAGGAGTATCTTTAATCCAAATTCTCTTCATATAATCTTATTTTATCTTAAATTACTTTCTAACGCAACTAGGGAGTTGTGTAATTCTCATTTTACCATCTGGAGAAATAAAAAACTTAACAATTCCATCAACGTCAGTGCGCCACACCCGGGAACTCACCTTATACAACCTCCTCAATGTTTCTATATTGGGCAAATCATAATTATTTTTTCCTACTTCTATAACAGAAAATTGCGGTTTGTATCTGGATAAAAATTCCAGAGAAGATGAAGTTTTAGAACCATGATGAGCCACTTTTAATACCCGTACAGGTTTCAATTGTAAATCTGATAATATTAACTTTTCTTCTTTGGCAGTAGTATCCCCTGTAAACAAAAATTGATTACTTTTTATTATAAGATTAGCAATAATGCTGGCTTGATTTATATCTGAAGGAGAAAAATCCGCTTGAGGACGATATAATAAAGTCAAACGAAAAGGAACAGCAGAAGAAGAACGAATTCGTATCCCTCTATATCCCTGAAGTAATATTACTCTTTCTTTTTGTAATAGCCGGATAATTTTTTGAAAAGTGGGAGAAGAATAATTCCAATTATTCGTCATTACTGCCCTTACCCTATATCGCTGCAACAGGTATTTTAAGCCGTAATAATGATCTTTATTGGGATGAGAAATGATTACTAAATCTATAGTTCTATCGTAAAAAGGGAGAGAAGAAGATAATTGTTCTAATATTTTATTTCCCGGTCCCGCATCTATTAAGATATTCCCAGCAGGAGTTTGAATTAATTCCGCATCACCCTGCCCTACAGAAAGAAAATCCACTTCAGGGAGAGAAAAATAATAATCGTAGATAATCCCCCCTAAAAACAGATTAAACATTATTAAAAACAGCAATAAATAATATTCTTTTCTCATATTACTTTGTGGGCAAAATTTCTATTGTCTGTTGTTTTTTCTTAATAAAATAAATAAGGAGAGTATAATATCCCATAACTAATATCCCGGGGAAAGCACCTGAAAGCATAGGTATAGTAGAAAAGATATTTACTAATGAAAATAGATACTTTAAACCAATTAACTCCCACCAAGCAAACACCATTGCTCCCCAATGAAAAATAAACTCCAACAGCGCTATTAATACTCCCCCTATCATTAAATAAGGTAATAAAGGAACCACTAATACAGTAGTTACTAAACCTGCCAAAGATAGGTGTCCAGTGCGATATAAAATCCACGGCGCTGTTGCAATTAAAGCGCTTTCTGAAAGCAAAAATGCTTCCTTCACCATAAATAACTCTTTCTGAAATATGGGCCTTTTCCAGAAAGAATAATTGGCGATTATAGGATAGAGATAAATAATCCCTAAACAAGAGAGAAAAGAAAG
Organism: bacterium; assembly: GCA_021162155.1. Lineage (GTDB taxonomy): Bacteria > Patescibacteriota > Minisyncoccia > UBA6257 > UBA6257 > JAGGZF01. The sequence continues at coordinate 3,574 of JAGGZF010000062.1, read as the reverse complement.
TTGAAATCCTAAACTATCTTTTAATATATTAGGATTCGCAAAAGTCATCACCACAGCAGCCGCAATAATAGCATTGGTAGAATTATAAGGACGATGAGCCAATTGTCCTATCAGTAATATCAGGGCCATTATTGCTGCTCGTACTACTGAAGGAGAAAAATCGGCCAAGGCAACAAAAAGCAAAATAATTGCTGCAATAATCCCATAGTTCAACCAAAAAGGAAGTAATAATTTCTTACCTATTTTATTTAATACACTAACTATAATCATTAAATGCAAACCAGATACTGCAACCAAATGAGCCAGCCCTGATTGAATGAACTTTTGATATAACCACTGGGGCATATTATTCCGGTGTCCCAGCAATAAACTTTCAGCAATATATACTTCAGGAAAGGGTAAATTTTTCTCCAAATTTAATTTTACTTTTTCCCTGAGAGATGTTGCTAGTGAAGAAAGAAAAGGCACAGATAAAGAATCACTAGAAGAAGAACCAACCAAATAATAACGAAAAAATCCTGCGATAAAAGAACAAATTATCAATAAAAGTACTAGATTAAATTTAGAATTAGAAGATAACAAAAAAGAAACCACTCCTCCTATTCCCACTACTAAAAGAAATAACGCAAAATTATTGGTATAAGAAGCAAAAACAATCCCTAATAAAAAACTCACCCCGCAATAACGAAATATCCGCGCTGGTGAGAGTGAGTAAGAAGGCATTACTACCTTAATTCACATTCTGAAAATAAAGGTTTAATTTTAGCAACTAATTCTCTCATTTTTTCTTCTGGCCAAGGTTTTTTTCTGCTAAAAGAAGGGTCTAAAGTTTTAATTCCCTTAAATCTTTGCAGAAAATATTTGGGTGCTCCTTTGATAAGTTCTACTATCTTAAAAATATCTTCCTCTGTTAATATATCTGGCGCTAAAGTTGTGCGAAATTCATAATCCACTTTTCCTTCTTTTAACAAATTAATACTATCTGATATTTGCTGACGAAAATCTTGACCATTAGTAAACAGATGATACTTTTCCAAGGGCGCCTTGATATCCATAGCCACATAATCTACCAATTGATTCTCTATAAGTTTCCGAAGCACTTCTGGGCGGGAACCATTAGAGTCCAGTTTGACTTTGTATCCTAACTCTTTTACTTTCTTTATAAACTCTTCTAAATCGGAATGTATGGTAGGTTCTCCTCCTGTAATACACAAACCAGTTAATAATCCCTGACGCTGCCGCAGAAAACTCAAAATTTCTTCCTCACTAAATTTAGGCTGTTTTTCAATCAAGTCGGGTAAAACTAACTCCAAATTATGACAATAAGGACAGCGGAAATTACACCCTAAAGTAAAAACAGTAGCTGCTACTCTACCGGGATAATCTACTAAAGTAGTTTTTTGAAGGCCGCCAAATTGCATTAAATAAATTATACTCTAAAGGTCTTTCTTTGGCGAAATTCTTCCTGTTTTCCTTTATGCCATTGCTGAACAGGACGCAAATAACCTACCACTCTAGAATAAACTTCACAGGGTTGTTCCACCGCGCAATAAGGACAGGTAAAATGTTCTCCGGGGATATAGCCATGAACTGGGCAGATAGAAAAAGTAGGAGTAAAAGTGAAGTAGGGCAACTTAAACCTTTCAAAAATTGTCTTAATTAAAGATTTTACAGTAGAGGGATCAGAAACCGCTTCTCCTAAATAAGCATGAAATACAGTGCCCCCTGTATATTTACATTGTAATTCATCCTGTAGTTCTAATGCTTTGAATAAATCATCAGTATAATTTACCGGCAATTGAGAAGAGTTAGTATAATAGGGCTCCTTTTCTCCAGCAGTGATAATATCCGGATATTTCTTTTTGTCTTTAAGAGCCAGACGATAGGAGGTTCCTTCTGCTGGAGTTGCTTCCAAATTAAACAAATTGCCGGTTTCCTGTTGATATTTAACTAACCTTTCTCTCATAAAATCTAAAATTTCTGAAGCAAACTTTATTCCTGTTTTAGTTCCAATATCAACTCCCAAGAAATTAAGTAATGCCTCATTCATTCCTACTATACCAATAGTAGAAAAATGATTTCCCCAATAAGAGCCCCGCATCTTTTTCACTCCTGCTAAATAATATTTAGAGTAAGGATATAATCCCTTTTCTGTCCAATATTCCAGAACTTTTCTTTTAATCTCCAAACTATTCTTAGCTAATTCCATTAATTCTGTTAATCTTCTAAAGAATTCTCTTTTAGTTTTAGAAAGATACGCAATGCGAGGAAGATTTATTGTTACTACTCCTATCGAACCGGTTAAGGGGTTTGCCCCGAATAATCCTCCTCCTCTTTTATATAATTCCCGATTGTCGAGACGAAGCCGGCAACAGTTATGAGTAATCGCCCCTAAAGAGTGAATAAAAAGATGATTTTTCTCCAATTCAATATCTAAGAACACTTGAGGTTCAGAGAGAACTTTCTTTTCCACCTTCTTTACTCTAGTAATATAATAATCGCTATACTTAATCTCAAAACTTAAGGCGGTAGAAGCATTATATTTTTCTAAGGTATCCAATCCTACCATTCTTGACTTCACCAAACCGGGAACAAGAAAAGTAGATTTCGCTACAAAACCCGGCACTCTTTGGAATAATAAGGGAGTAGCCAAAATTCCATCCTTTCTAATCTTGCTCTTATTATGCTGAATATAGATTACTTGGCTATTTTCTCTTTCCCTGTAAGTAACCGGCTTACCGATTAAAGAATAAAGAATTACTAAATCTCTTGCCAAATTTCTATCGTTAATATGAATCTCTTTCCTTCTCTCATACCCATCTCTCTTAAAGTGATAAAGAAGAAAATTCTCAATAACACTAACAGGAGAATTAAAGAGAATATTAGGTAAACGGCCATATTTTCTAAATCCAGCATCAAATAATATCCGGGCAATTTTGGAATTATAAACATAGAGATAGTAAGAATTGTAGCGCGGGTCTTTCTTTTCCCTTGTTGTTATGCCAAATACCTTCTTGATTAACCCTTTAATTTCCTTCAGATTGGCTTTTGTTTGAGCATTAAAAGTAAACTGCAATCCTTTTGGTCGATTAAAGGTCTTAAGATTTTTCCTGTTTTCCAGTAAATAATTCCCATCGGCGGTAAAAAATCCTAAAATCTTTGCTAAATCCTCATCTAAAATTAAGTTTTCGCCTAACTTTTGGTACTGATTACTTAATCCGGAGCATTTCTTTAAGTTTAATAGATAATCACCGACTTCTACCTCTCGAGCAAACTTATTAACCAACCCACCTTCGGTAAGAACAGGAACAAGATGATTAGAAGAACATTTTATCTGCTTACCCTCTTCAGTAGTAATAGTCACTAATTTGTTATCTTTTATTCTCAAAAATCTTAATACCCTTGCCCATTCAATTTTCCCTGTCTGATAATTTAAGGAAAGGGCCTCTAAATTCTTCTCTTGATTACATTCCGCCCAACCTTCCCGATCAAATTCCGATTGTCTGTAATTTTCTACTACTTCTCCAATAGTTTCCCTTTTTATATTTCCTTTATCACGGATTAATATCTCTTC
>JAGGZF010000024.1 GCA_021162155.1 bacterium | reverse complement strand
ATCTGCGATACGGCGAGAATCCCGGGCTTTTGCTCTGGCTCCTCCCATACCTACTAAAATCATCGAAGCCAATAAGGCAATGATAGAAATTACTATTAACATTTCTATCAGGGTAAAACCTTTATTTTTGTGGATTGTAGATTGGGACATATGTTTTTATCTTAAATTTTTTAATGTTTAAATATATTTTTCTTGTTACACACTTTGCACTAATTGGTAGATAGGCAACAAGACCGCTGCTACTAATAGACCCACAAAAAGACCTATAATCACCACTAAAACCGGCTGAATTAAATCCAGCAAAGAAGCAAATGACTTATCTACCTCTTTTTGATAGTACTGAGCAACTTTTCTTAATATCTCATCTAATCTTCCTGTGTCCTCTCCTATTGCCACCATTTGGCTTACTAAAGGAGGGAAATACTCATAATATTTCCTTAAGGTATTACTTAAACTTTCTCCTGCTTTTAGAGATTCTGCTATTTTCTCTCCTATCTGATAATATACATAATTCCCAGTAGCACCGCCAGCCACTTTAAATGCTACTACAGTAGGTATTCCTCCTTTTATCAAAGTTCCTCCTGTCTCACAAAAACGAGCAATATAGATTTTTTTATAAATTTTACCTAAGATGGGAAGTTTTAGCAAATATACACTCAAAACAGTTTGGCCTTCTCTAGAGCGAAAATAATTAGTCAATAACCATACCAAACCGGCCCCAACTACTATCAATAATAATCCATAATGAGATAAGAAATTTCCGACTACAATTAATATCTTAGTCATTAGAGGGGGTTGAGTACCAAACTCTTCAAATATATCAGCCATTTGGGGAGCCAATGATATAGTAATTACTGAGGCTACTATAATAAATGTAATAAGTAAAAAAATGGGATAGGTTGCTGCCGCTTTTGCTTTATTAGTTAAATCATTTTCGTGTTCTGCATAGTCGGCTAAATAATTAAGGGTTTCTTCTAATCTACCGGAAATTTCTCCAGAACGGATCATCTGAGAATAAAACTCTCCAAAAACATCCGCTCTTTTCTCTATTGCCTTAGAAAGAGGTAGTCCAGCGTCAATATCAGAGACCAATTCGAAAACTAAATCTTTCACCGCAGGAGTAGGTGCCTGTAAAGCCAAGGTCTTTAATGCTTCGCCTAAAGGAACTTGGCTGGAAAGTAAAGTAGCGAACTGCCGCAGGAAAATTGCTAAATCTTTTTTAGTTACTCTTAGACGACTACCGAAAAGAGTATCTAAAAAACTGCTCTTTTTTAAAGGAATTACATCCAATACTATTAAACCATAGCTTTGCAGAGTTCTTACCGCTGACCCGGCGCTACGAGCCTCAATAATTCCTGTCTTTAGGCTTCCTGTTTTGTCCTTGGCTCTATATACAAATTTCATATTGAGAAGGTAATTTAATTATGGAATAATTACGAAACTTATCCCAACAACTGTCTCAATTCCGAAGGATTAAGGGAATAAGATTCTGCTGTCTCTAAGGAAATCTCTCTCCTTCTAACTAATTCCACTAAAGAACGATTTAAAGATATCATCCCTTCCTCAGTAGAAGTTTCTATTATTAAATCTATCTGATAAGTTTTTCTTTCTCTTATTAAATTCTTAATAGCGGGAGTAGCAAACATAATCTCACAAGCAGGAATTCTCCCCCCTGAAATACGAGGAACTAATCTTTCCGAAACAATACCTATTAAAGTAGTAGATAGTTGAGCACGAATTTGAGCCTGTTGGTCAGAAGGAAAACTGTCTATAATTCTATCAATGGTTTGACTGGCAGAATTAGTATGCAGAGTAGATAATACTAAATGACCGGTTTCAGCTGCAGTTAGGGCTATAGCCATAGATTCCGGGTCTCTCATCTCTCCTATCACTATCACATCAGGATCCTGTCTCAGAACAGAACGCAATCCCCGATGAAAACTAATAGTATCAGTACCCACTTCTCTTTGGTCTATCAAAGCCCTATCCTGAGTATAGGTATATTCTATAGGATCCTCTATAGTTATTATGTGGTCCATTCTCTTGTGATTAATTTCATCTACAATAGCAGCCATAGTAGTAGTTTTGCCGTGGCCGGCAGGACCTACTATCAGGAAAAAGCCTTGATTATATTTAGAAACTTCATGAAGAATAGGGGGAAGATTAAGTTCCTCTATGGTCCTGACATGACCGGGAATTAATCTCAGGGCTGCCGCCAAATATCCTCTTTGAAAATAAACATTAACGCGAAAACGTATTTTATCCTCGTAAGAAAAAGCAAAATCAATATCTTTTTCTGTTATTAACTTATCCTGCTGTTCTGGAGTCAATAAAGCGGATACCAAACCTGCCACCATCTCAGGGGTTAAAATTGGTTCGTGGGAAACAGGAACTAAATTGCCGTCTATTCTCACTGTGGGATGTTTCCCTACACTAATATGTAAATCAGACGCTCCCTGCTGAGCAGCTAAAACCATTAACTCTGCTAATTTCTTCTGATAATTAAGGGGCACGATAGAGAAAGAATTATTAATTTCGATTAACCAAAAACTAATTTATTATACCATAAAAAAGTCAAGAAAATAAATAGCCAATCCTAAAGCAGCGGCAACTCCGGCTAAAATCCAAAAACGCATAGTAACTTTTGTCTCTGGCCAACCCAACGCTTCAAAATGGTGATGAACTGGAGTAGAAAGGAATATTTTTTTCTTTCTCCACTTTTTAGAAATTAACTGCATAATTACCGACAAGGATTCAATTACTAAAATAAAAGCGAAAAAAGGCAAATAGAGCGCTGTATCGGTAAGCAGGGCAACTACACCCAGAGTAATACCTAAAGCCATAGAACCAGTATCCCCCATAAAAAAGCGGGCTGGATAGACATTAAACCACAAAAAAGCCACTATTGTTCCTAATAAAGTAGCCAAAAATGCTGCTAAATCATACTTTCCGCTAATAAAAGCAACCACTAAAAGAAAAGAAAAAGCAATTAATGAAACACCCGCAGCCAATCCATCTAAACCATCTGTTTCATTCATAGAGAAGGCAGAAGCTACCAAGATAAACACAGCAAAGAATGGATATAAAATCCCTAAAGATAATTCTCCTACGAAAGGAACATATACTGAATCAAAGCCCAATTTTATCCAAAACCACCAAGCACCTACTATGGCTATCAAGGTATATATTACAACTTTATCTCTAATTCTTAATCCTCCTCCTTTAGGCCCTATTCTAAAAATTCCCAATAAATCATCTACCAACCCTACAATTCCTGCCCCCACCATTGCTGCTAAAGGTAGCCAAGTTTGAGACCGAGAAAGAAAATTTATTTTCCCCCAAAATCCATCAAACCATTTATGACAAAAAAAGAAAAGAAAAGTAATTACCAGAACAGCGCCCCACATCAACACTCCTCCCATAGTAGGAGTACCCTCTTTTTTTCTGTGCAACTTCATAAACACAGGGGCATTTTTATCCTCTCTAATGTGCTTACCCAATTTATATTTATACAAAATATTACTCCACAGAGGAGTAAGAAGCACTGTTAAAAACGAAGCAAATACTCCTAATAATATTAATCTTATCAACTGAAAACCTATAAGAGAGGGAATCATATCTGGTTATTTTGCTGATATATTATGTCTTTGACCCATTGATATAACTTTAATGTATCCTGAAAACGGTCTGAAGAATCTAAAACTACAATAGTTATTACTATCTTATCATTTTTATGAGGTAAGGGAAATTCATAAATAGTCAATAAACAGCCCCTAGCTTCAGGAGTAGTTCCTGTTTTTCCTCCCCATAATTCTTCTATCTTCCCTACTAATATATTGCTATTCTTCAAAAAATGCTGATATTTTCCATCTGAAGAGAAAACAACACTCTGCTTTTTCCTTAAAATTTCTCCTATAAGAGGATAGTGATGATAAACTTCTCTACTTGCCAAAAAAAGATCTTCGGCAGTAGAAAAATTACCTATTCTATCCAGTCCGGAAAAATCAAAAAAAGCAGTATTCTTCATTTTTAACTTCTCTATTTTTTGCCTCAACAACGCTAATGGGTCTTTGCCTTCTTTTCTCAATGCTTCCGAAAAAGCAACCGCTGCATCATTGGAAGACGGCAACAGCATTACCTCTAATAAATCCTTCACTTTTATTTTCTCTTGAGGATGTAAATCCCCTTCAGTACCCTCTGTGCTTACAGCATAATCACTAATAGTCACTTCCTGCCCTCCAGAAAAATTATCCATAACTATCATTGCGGCTATTAATTTAGTAATAGAAGCAGGAAAAAGATGTAATCGGGCATTTCTCTGCGCCAAAATAGTAGAACTATTAACTTCACCAACTACATAAGATAGGGCAGCGATATCTTGAGGAGGAGAAACAAATCGCAGAGTAGTATTGTTAATTTTAAGCGAGGGAGGAGTATTAGGAGATAAAGGTACTTGGGATTGCTTTAAAAACTTCCCATAAGCAATCAGGGATAAACTTAACATAAAAAGGATTAAAAAAAGATTCTCTTTAAATCTCAATGTTTCTGAGTTGCTCATATTCTGGTAAATCTTTAATATTAGAGAGACCTAAATGTTTGAGAAATTCCAAAGAAACAGAATAAAGAAAAGTATTACTCCTTTGAGGATCTCTTTTTCTTTCTATTAAACCCCTTAAGAGCAATTGTCTTAAAGCATAGGTAGCGTCTACTCCTCTTATCTCGTTAATATGAGCTCTGGTAATAGGTCCTTTGTAAGCAACAATAGCCAGCGTTTCTGCTACAGCCGGGGTCAAGTTATCTTCAAATACTTCCTGCTTTAATTTTTGAATATACTTGCTTGCTTCCGGGGCAGCAACTAATATCCACTCATTCCCTTTATTTAACAAACGAATTCCTCTCTGCTTTTCTTCGTATTCTTCTTTCAACTCTTTTAAAATTCCTAAAATTTTTTCTGCTTTCTCTTGAGTTAAAGCAGCAATTCGGGAAATCTTTAAGGGTTCCCCTGAAGCAAATAACAAACTTTCTATTAAGTACTTGAGATCCATATTGTATCAAAATTTTTCTTTTGCTGAATTTCAATTAAGTTATCTCTCACTAAATGCAAAACAGCCAAAAAAGTGACAATTAATTCAATTTTATCTTTTTTATCAGCAACTAATTCTCCAAAATTATACTTTTTTCCTTGAGTAAGACGATTAATCAAATCTTTTATCCGTGACTTTAGAGAAATTACTCTTCTAATCTTCTTTTCCTCTATTGTCTCTCTGGGAGACAATAAATCTTTTGTTATATTTCTATAATAAAAAGGTAGGCTTAATAAATCAAATTTTTGCGGAGGCAAAAAAACGCTTCTTACCCCTGACCAAGGCGGACGAGAAAAGAGATAAGTATGTTTTTGATAGGTATGCATTATCCATTGGCTTTTCTCCTTAAACTGTTTAAATATAACCAATCTCTCCTCTAAACTTCGCACTTCCTCTTCCTCTTCTGGGGTGAGCTGAAGATTGGGCAAAAGAGATTTAGATTTGATAAGCAGTAAAGTAGAAGCCACTACTAAAAAATCTGCTAAATCACCGGGCGCAATCTCATTTTGCTGAGAAATATAATCTAGATAATCCTGAGTGATTTTAGATAGAGAAATTTCTGTAATCTCTAAATTTTTTTCTTCTACTAAATGAAGCAACAAATCCAAAGGACCTGTAAATTGTCGAAGGGAAACTTGGTACATAATTAAAAAACTACATCACTTTAATATATTACTTTAAAAGGGTTTTGATTGTTTTTACTAAAGACATTTTAAATCTATGTTCTAACTCCTTATAAAACAAATAACTCTCTCGTTTGTATTCTACTAAAGGTTCATGTCCGGCATACGCCCTTAATCCTGTAGAATCTCTTAAAAACTCCATCCTTTCTAAGTGAGACATCCATAAAGAATCTAAAATATTTAGAGCATATACTTTAATTGCCTGCATAATTTTTTCCTTAATAAATCCTTGCTTTATTTTTTCTTGTAATAATTTTTCCGGAAATTCCTCTCCAATCTCTTGAAAAATATCCTTTATATACTCCTCTACCTCAGAGGGTGTTTTTCGCAGCAGTTCGTCTCTTTTTCTATATATGGCAATACGTTGTTTATTCAAAACATCGTCATATTCCAATATATGTTTTCTGATATCAAAATAATATCCCTCTACTTTACTTTGAGCCATCTCTATGGCTTTAGAAACCATCGGATGCTCTATGGGTTCATCCTCAGGCCAACCTAACTTCTCCATTAGATTAGATAAGTATTTGGGGGCAAAAATTTTTACTAAATCATCCTCTAACGACAGGAAGAATTGAGAAGAACCGGGGTCTCCCTGTCGCCCTGCCCTTCCTCTTAATTGGTTATCTATCCTTCTGGACTCATGCCTTTCTGTACCTATAACATGCAATCCTCCCAACTGAACTACTTTATTATATTCCTCTGTATTAGGAGGATTACCTCCTAATACAATATCTACTCCCCGACCCGCCAAATTGGTAGCCAGAGTAATAGCACCCACTCTTCCTGCCTGAGCAATAATTTCTCCCTCCTTTTCATGATTTTTGGCATTCAAAATCTTAAATGGTAAACCAGCCCTCCGAAAATATTTAGCCAGCAACTCGTTCTTTTCTACAGAAGGAGTACCTACCAAGACTGGTTGTCCTTTCCGATGTCTCTCTGTCACTTCTTTCACTATGGCCCTGATTTTCGCCTCTTGAGTTTTATATATCCTATCCGGCAAATCTTTTCTAATCATCGGCCTGTTAGTAGGAATAACAATGACCTCTAAGTTATAAACTCTCTTAAACTCTTCAGCAGAAGTCAGAGCGGTTCCTGTCATACCTGCTAATTTCTCATACATCCTGAAATAATTTTGAAGAGTAATAGTTGCTACTGTTCTACTTTCCCTCTTTACCGGAACCCTTTCCTTTGCCTCTAACGCTTGATGTAATCCACCAGAATATCGCCTATCAGGAAGCAATCTTCCGGTAAATTCATCTATAATAATTACTCGCCCATCTTTTACTATATAATCTCTATCCTTTTTATATAGGCGCAGTGCCTTAAGAGCAATTTCCAAATAATGAACATATAGCCAACCTTTATGGTCAAAAATATTGAAATGAAAAATTTTCTCTAACTTATTTAATCCTTCTTCTGTTAATTTTATTGTTTTATCTTTTTCTTCAGCAATATAATCAACCCCTTCCCGAAGTTGTTTGGCTATCTCGTTAAATCGTTGATATAGTTTAGTGGCCTCCTCATCCGGCACAGAAATAATCAAAGGGGTCCTGGCCTCATCTATTAATACACTATCAACCTCATCAATAATAGCATAGAAAAAATCATTCTGAACTTTCTGCTGAAAAGAAGTTACTAAATGGTCTCTTAAATAATCAAAACCAAATTCCGTATTCGTGCCATAAGTAATATCTGCCTCGTAAGCTTCTTTTCTGCCAATAGGCCTCAGGTATTCATAAAAAACTTTAAATGAACCTAACGTATCCCTTTCTTTATCAACCTCTGCTGCCTTCTTTTCTTTATAATGAGGGTCATACAAAAAAGAACCTTCCTGAGTAATACAAGCGACTGATAAACCTAAGTAATCATAAATCTGCCCCATCCATACGGTATCTCTTTTGGCTAAATAATCATTTACTGTAACTATATGCACTCCTCTTCCGTAAAGAGCATTCACAGTCGCTGGAAGGGTAGCTGCTAAAGTTTTTCCTTCTCCTGTTTTCATTTCTATCACTTTTCCCTCATGTAAAGCGATGCCGCCTAAAAGTTGAACATCAAAATGGCGCTGTTTTAGAGTTCTTTTTGCAGCTTCTCTAGTTAAGGCGAAAATTTCCACTATCGTATTTTCATCTATAGTTCCGGTCTCTTGTATCTGCTCTTTAAATCTTTGTATTCTGTGGAGAAATTTTTCTCTGGATATCTGAGTAATTTCTTTTTCTTTTTGATTAATCCTATCTACAAAATTTTTTTTACTTTTGATATAGGACTGACTTTTGTCGGGAAAGAGTAAAGAAAATATATTCATATAATATATAAATTGCTCCAATATCTATTTACGGGAAAGAAATCTTAATTTATCCTTGACCCTACGCGCTAACTTTCTCAATTTACTTTCTCTTGTCTTTTTCTTCTCGATAATTAAATCCTTTAAAGTATCATACAGTTTATCACTTGCTTCTTCTATGGTTCCTCCTTTCACTTCACAAGAAATATCTTTTCCGGGAACAGAAAGATTCGCCTGAATAAAATAAATATCACCTGTTTGGTGATGAGTATCTTTCTTAAGAATTATATTCAGGATAGGGCTTTTACCAAACCTCCTGCTATACCTTCTTAAAGAAAGCAGTTTCTTCCTTAATGATTTCTCTCTGGCCTCCAATAGCTCTGTTCCTAAAGTGCTTATATTTATCTGCATATGTAATATTTCTGTCTATAATTCTATCCGAATTTCCTCTAAAAAGCAACCCCGCCAGTTAGTACTGGCGGGGCAAGGACCAAGAAAGCTACAATCTATCTATCTGCGGCGCTTCTTTCTCTTTTTGGATGTTTTCTTAGTGGCCTTCTTCCTTACTGTCTTCTTTCTCTTCTTAGTAGCTTTCTTCTTTCTTACTACCTTCTTTCTCTTTTTAGTAGTCTTCTTCTTTCTCGTAGTTCTCTTTCTCTTTACTACTCTTTTTTTGGCTTTCTTGGTTGTCTTCTTTCTTTTTTTAGCCATGTTAATAACTTAGAGTTATATGAAGCAGTCGACCCCCCTCCTAATTTCGGAGGAACTCCTTTTAT
>JAGGZF010000064.1 GCA_021162155.1 bacterium | reverse complement strand
CTACTACCAGCGATAATTGCTATGCTGGTACTGGTACCTAATATATAGGTATGTATTGGTTGGGTAGTTTTCTCTTTTGGATTTATCGCCCTGCTATAGGTTTTATAACCTTAGCAGGGCTTTTTATTTATTTATTTTTGAAAAAGCGCTATCCTCCTGCCTTCTTGTTGCGAAAAATTTTCTTTTCTCTGGTTATATTTCTTCTATTTAGTGCTTTGTTCTTTTCTTTTCTTAATGCTTATTATTGGAATAAAAAACCTATAACTCAAAAACTGCTTCCCCCTTTTACACCTATTTCTTATGTTATAAGATATTCCTTTCAGTATTACTGGTGGGAAGTTTTAATGACAATATTGGTAAGCGGAATAGTTCTTTATGCGATGCGAACATTAAATAAAAAGTTCCACTATATTTTCTTTTATCAGGAAGAGCCTTATTTAGCGGCAATAGGTATTTTGCTAACTGGTTGGCCTAATTGTTTATTCTTCTTCTTTGCTGTAATTTGCTTGGCTCTTATCCTTCATTTAGTGATTTTAATAAAGCATTTACTCTCTCACAGAAAACTAAATTATTTTCGCCTTTCTTTTCTCAATTTTTGGCTCCCCGCCGCTTTACTCACTATAATTATTTCTGGTATACTGAGTAAATGGAATTTAGTAAATCAATTCAGAATTTAATATCAAAAATCTCCTCTGTGAAGATATGACCCTTCCTCCAGAAAAACTTAAAACCCTTTTGATACAAAACGACCTTCTTACTGAGGAGGATTTTGATAATGTGTTAAAGGAAGCCCAGAGAACCGACAAAAATATAATAGACCTTTTAGTATCAAGGGGATACCTTACCCGCGATTATTATGCTGAATTATTAGCTAACTATTTTAAGGTGCCCCGGGTTAAATTAGTAGGAAAAACTATTCCTAAAGAAATACTGAATCTTCTCCCAGAAGATATAGCGCGGACTAAAAATGCTGTTGTGTTTGATAAACAGGGAAATACCCTTCTGGTTGCTATGTTAAATCCTGTTGACTTGGAAACTCTTAATTTTTTGGAGAAATATACCGGTTATTTTATTAAACCCTATTTGGCTTTAGAAGAAGATTTGCAATCAGTGTTTTCTCAGTATGGCCAAGCAGTATCACAAGATTTTCGGAAAACAATAGAAGACAGTATTAGAGCATCTCTCAAATTGAAGGGCGTAGAAGCATCCAAAGCCGCTACGGAGTTCCCCATAGTTTCTTTGATAGATAATTTAATTTCTTATGCTGCTTCTCTGAATGCCTCTGATATACATATAGAGATTTTAGCGGATGAGATATTAGTGCGGTTTAGAATAGACGGAATTCTCAGAGAGATAATCAGATTACCCAAAGAAATACATCCTGCTATTGTGGCCCGTATTAAAATCCTTTCCGGCTTACAGATTGATGAACACCATAAACCTCAAGATGGTAGGTTTAAATATAAATATGCCAATTCAGTTTTTGATATTCGTGTTTCTATTATGCCCACTATGTATGGAGAGAAAGTAGAAATGCGACTTTTGACTGGTTCTATTAGACCGATGAGTTTCCAAGAGTTAGGAATGTTGGAAGATACAATAAAAATAGTTCAGAATAATATTACTAAGACACACGGTATGATCTTGGTTACAGGACCTACTGGCTGCGGTAAAACTACTACTTTGTATGCTATTTTAAATAAACTTAATCGTCCAGAAGTGAATATTGTTACCTTGGAAGATCCTATAGAGTATGAATTAAAATATGTAAATCAGATTCAGGTTAACCCTAAGGCGGGGATAGATTTTGCTAATGGTTTGCGTTCTATTTTGCGGCAAGACCCTGATATAATTATGGTAGGTGAAATTCGTGATAGCAAAACAGCCGAAATCGCAACCCATGCGGCCCTAACCGGCCATTTGGTACTTTCTACTTTACACACCAATGATGCTCCTACTGCTGTTCCCCGGTTGGTAGATATGGGAATTCCTCCTTTTTTGGTGGCTGCTACAGTAAATATGGTGATTGCGCAACGATTGGTAAGAAGAATTTGTAGAAATTGTATAGAGAGTTATGAAGTGCCCCCATCTCTTTATAAAACAGTAGATGAACAGTTGAAGATAGTAAAAGGAGATAAAGCGCCTCAATTCAGGCCTAAACTTCTTTATCGGGGTAAGGGGTGCAAATCTTGTAATTTTACCGGCTATCGGGGACGGATGGCTATTTATGAAGTATTGGACGTAAATGAAAAGGTAAGAGAATATATTCAAGACCCCCATTTTTCTATAGATGGTTTAAAGGAGATAGCCTTTAGTTCCGGGTTAAAGACAATGTTAGAAGATGGTTTAGCTAAAGCAGAGTTAGGTTTGACTACTATAGAAGAAGTTATTAGGGTAGTTAAAGAATAAGTTAAATCTGAAATTTTTTATCTATGCTTTTTCACTTTGTAGCCCAAGATGCTCAAGGAAGAATTAAGGAAGGAAATATTAGCCAGCCCAATTTACAGGCTGCTTTGGAATTTTTAGTAGGACAGAAATTGAAGCCTATCTCAGTGAAGCCATTGATATTAATGAAAAGAAAGAGAAAAGGATTGTTATCCTTGCTTCTAAAAGAGGAAATATCACTAAAGGATAAAGTATTTTTAACTAAATATTTATCTCTAATGTTAAGGGTAGGGACTGATTTGTTTTCTGCGATAGATATTTTAATGGAAGATTTTGAGTCAGGACCAGCCCGACGTTTTTTGTTAGAGATAAGAAATAATTTAGAACAAGGAAAGCCATTTTACATTGCTTTTTCTCACCATCCAGAATCATTTTCTTCAGTTACTGTTAATCTGATTAAAGCAGGAGAAACAGCAGGAAATTTGGAAAGCACCTTGGAGCAAATATCTATTAATTTAGAAAGAGATAGGGAATTAACTTCTAAAGTGAAATCTTCTTTGGTGTATCCTGTTATCTTAGTAATTGCCTCTGTGGCTATGGTAGTATTTCTGGTTACTTTTGCTATTCCCAAATTAGGAGAAATGTTTCTATCTACTGGGCAAAAAATTCCTACCTATACCAGATTAGTATTAACTACGGGAATGTTTCTAAATCATAATTTGGCGTTTATTCTTCCCCTAATAATAGCGCTTCCTTTGTTTTTTTATTTCTATTTTATAAAGAATAGAAAGGGGCGGAAGAAACTTTCCTCTCTTTTAGAGAAAATACCGGTTGTTCGAGATTTGGTAAAAAAAATGGCTTTACAAAGATTTGCTTCAGTATTATCCAGTTTAATAAAAGCAGGAATGCCTATAATGCAAGCGATAGAGGTAACGGCATCGGCAGTGGGAAATCCTCAATTTGAAGCCGCACTTTTGAGAATTTCTAGGCAGTATTTAGCTAAAGGGGTAACTTTAGGAGATGCGTTCAAAAGAGAAAAAGTGTTTCCGGCAGTAGTTTCTAACCTTATAGCTATTGGGGAAAAAGCAGGACATATTGATGAGATTTTAGATACCCTTTCTTCCTTTTATGTTTCAGAGATAGATACTTCTCTTAAGACCTTGGTTTCTTTTATTGAGCCGGCATTATTAGTGGTATTAGGGGTGATAGTAGGCGGGATTGCTCTTTCTTTGATTGTGCCAGTTTATCAGTTGGTGACGCAGTTCTAATTTGCGTCATTAAAAATGATATGATTAAATTAAATAGGAAATAAAATGATTGAGCTAAAACTAAAAATCAAAAGATTTTATCCGGCTTTTACCCTTTTAGAATTGCTGATTGTAGTAGGAATTACCGGGATATTAGCCACAGTGGGGATTAGTACTTATTATAGCCACCAGAAGTTAAAACTTTTAGATTCTACTGCTCAAGAAATAGTCTCTTATCTACGCTATGCTCAGCAAAAGGCAATAGCACAAGAGGAGAATTCGGCTTGGGGGGTTCATTTCGAAAACCCAACTTCAGGCCGAGGATTTTATTCTTTGTACAAAGGAGAATCCTATTCTTCACCAGTAGATACTAAATATCTTCCTGCGGGAATTGATTTTGTTTCTCCTGATGAGGGACAAACTTTAGACATTCCTTTTTATAAATTAGTAGGCAATTCTTCCGGAGGAACTATTACTATTATAGGATATCAAAACCAAGTAAGAACTATTACGGTACAGAGTCAGGGATTAGTGATGATTAATACAGGAAATACTACTACCGGTTATGCTTGGAATAGCAGAATAGGATGGATAAACTGGGGGGCTACAGGAGGGAATATAGTGGTGCCGGAAGGGTCAGGAGAATTATCAGGAATGGCTTATTCTAATAATGGGGGCTGGATATCATTGAGTTGTGTTTCCACCAACAGCTGTAGTAGTGTAGATTATAAAGTGACCAAAGATGCTGATGGTAATCTTTCCGGTTGGGCCTGGTCAGAAAAATTTGGCTGGATAAGTTTTAATTGTTCCAATGATGATAGTTGTGCCTCTTCTAATTATAAAGTAACAATTAATTCTTCTACTAATGAATTTGAAGGCTATGCTTGGTCAGAGAATTTGGGCTGGATAAGTTTTAATTGTAATACCGGAGGACCTTCTCAAACTAACATTTGCGACCAATCTAATTACAAAGTGCGTAAATTATAATAAAAATATAATAAAATTAATTAATAAAAATTATGACTAAACAAATCTCTTTTCCCACGGCCCTAAGTGCTGTAATTATAGTAGGGCTGCTAATAGCGGGCTATGTATTTGGCTGGGTTACCCCCTCTCAAGATCCACCTGAAGGTGATCTTGATGCTCCTTTGGATACCTCAGACACCGCTCAAACTAAATCAGGAGATCTCACCATAAACGGAACCCTTACCTTGGGTGGTCAGCTAATATCTCAAGTTGCTTCAGGCACTGCACCTTTTTCTATCGATTCACCTACATTAGTGACTAATCTTAATGCTGATAAGTTAGATGGGTATGATGCTGCTGATTTAAGCGCGGGAGGCAATAATGGTACCTGTGAGGATACATTATTACATATAAGATTTACCTCTTCTACTTATAATGGCAATTTAGGTGGCAAAGAAGGTGGAGATTCAAAATGCGATAGCGAATATCCGGGATATCATATGTGCACTCCCGACGAAATAAGGAGCGCAGGTGTGGTAGGTTGTTTGCCTTCTAGTTCGCAATATATAGGTGTCACTGGTTGGGTGGCCCATACTAGTATAAACTGCACAGGGTGGACCAGCAATGGAACAGAGACTTACGGGTATATTATTAGTAATTTTAGGACATACCATGGCGTTTGGGTTCTTCAACAGGTCCAATGCTGTGGAAATTATAGTATTGCATGTTGTCCGTGAAAATGTATATTCTGATACGGGAGGACACCTCGCGTTAAGGTCTAATTTGGTCTTTCTTGCTCTTTTTACCTAAATTTTACCTCTTTAAGTTCCGTATTTACTACATTTTCCCCTGTTTCAAAATTCTTTCTAACTTTAATAGTATTTTCTCTATCCTCTCTAATTTTTTGTTACATTCTCTGAGCTGTTGTTAAATACTATTAGAGTAGATTTTACCTACTATAATAGCGAATTTTTTCAGAGAACCCCTTCTCTTAATTGTTTCGTTTTTTCTTCTTTTTTCTTGTTTTTGGTAAAACAGCTCTCTTATAGAGCTGTATTTG
>JAGGZF010000045.1 GCA_021162155.1 bacterium | reverse complement strand
TTGGAAACGACCACCCTATAGTTGGAGGAGATACACCTCCTTCTTATGACAAAACTGGAGATTTTCCTGTCCCTTCCGAAAATACCATCAACGATTACATTATTATGATTGGTGATAGATTGTTTAACAATGATTCTCCATATACCACCAAATATTCTGAAATAAATAATTCTTTAGCCCAGATTGTTTTTAGAATTTCGGAACAAGAAATAGATACTGTTCCCAGTGATGGTTATTCTGAAATTGGAAATGATACTCGCTCTAATCTGGAAGAAGGATTTTTCAGGAAGGTGGAGACGAGAATTAATAGAAAAATAGAAACTTTAAAATCACTGACTGAGGGTGAGAGTGAAAATACCCAAAGCGTCAGAAGAGGGGACTCTATCCAGAATATAAGAGGAGTTAAAATTCTGGGTTTAATCGGCCTGGGAGGGGAGAAAGGAAGTTATATGGTAGTGAGAGCACAGTCAGATGTTCAAAGTAAAGAAAGCGCGAAAAGCACGAGAGGAACTGGAAATCCAGAGGAGAATGGCGAACAGATTGAAAAGAGTGTTGTTCTCGACTCTGTTCAGAATCTGGATTCTAGCAAGGCTTATATTGTGAGTATTCATAGAGTCGTTGAGATGATTCAAAGTGGAGAGAATGTAGAAAGAATATCTCAGGAGACAGGTTTAAGTAAAAAGATGGTAAGAGCCCTTCAGGAAGCGTGGGAAAATGGCACTATTATGAAAAATTCCAGTGGTGCTTACATAGTGGTTCAGGTTGAGGTTAACGGTGAAAGGAGGATAGTGGTTATCCCTGCAGATACCATTGTGTATATTACTTCCTCTAAACCCAGTGAAATCGTTAAGGAGATAATAAAGAAAGTATTTCTCAAAAAATCTCAGGTATCAGATGCTACTGTAAACAGAATCTTTATTTTGCTCATACTGTTGACGATTGGATGCATAGCTGGAGGAATAGCTCTGGCAGTAATAGTTACCAGAAGAGAATACAGGAGATGGCTGGAACAAATCCCATTGCCCAAAAAGCCTGCGGGAGAAGAGACCAAACCTGTTTATACCAAATTTGTAACCGGCTATCACACTTATTATAGAAAATAACAAACCCCTAAATTGGTTAATGTTCTTTCACAAGATGATTTATCTTTTGCGTCCGATAATATATCCTAAGGCAGGACTTATGTTAACTTCGTAGAAGGGGGATAGATCCTTTTTTAGCCTTTTTCAAAAAACTCTTTATATCACTTTCAGTAAATCTTATAGAACCTCTATCTCCGGGTCCTAATTGTCTATATGATAAAAGTCCTATTCGCATCCATCTCCATATAGTTTGCCTACTTACTTTTAACATTTCTGCTACTTCTGATATGGTATATACTTTCATTACAAGTTAAATTTTATAACAAGATGTAAAATCCTGTCAAGAAAAAAATTTAATGAGAGGGGATAGGTTCGTTAGGGTAAACTCTATTAAAGATTTTCTTAAATACTTCAGGTTTACAATGGTATTCCCGGTCTTCTATATGTTTGCTTAATCTTTCATCTAATTTAGATATTCTTTTCTTAAGGTCCATTAGCAGAAAAAGGATCAGCCCCTGAAGTAAACCTATAAAACCATTTATGATCGCTATTATAATTAACTTGAAATCCATTTGTTGATCGCCTCAATAACTGGTTTTATCTTTTTATTAGGGACCTCTATTTTTCCTGCCCCAAAATGTGTATATACAGCCACCACCAGAGATTTTCTCTCCGGAGAAGGGTTAGGGTATATATGGATATCTAAACTACCCCAAAATGGGGTAGAAATGAGCCAATTTATTTCTTTTTCATTAACTTTAAGGCTCTTTAGAAGGTCCATTTTCATTTCCTTCTTCTTTTTCTGCGTTTTCTTTTAGCCTTCTTTCTGATTTTAGCCAGCCATCTTTTGCGTTTTGCTGAATGCGGTGCTCCGATTTTACCCCATTTCTTTTTTCTGCGTTTCTTTGCCATCTTTTCACCTCCTTACAATTTGATTTTGCCTGCTAAAATTAAATAACCCAAAATAAGTATCGCTATTAAGCCTATTCCATATCCTTTTCCATAAGTCATTTTTCCCCTCCTAAAATTTAATAGTAAACTTAAATCCTGTAATAGTTCGCCTAAATGGAGTTTTAATTCTGCCTATTTTTATATGCTTCTTCAATTTCATTAGTTAACTTGCTCCTTTTAGTGCTTTAGCAAAATCAATAAGTCCTTCTACTCCCAGATAAACACCTATGGTTTTAGCAATAATTTGCATAGCCTGAAGTGGCTCCAAATTGCCAATTATCCAGCCAGTAACACCGAATAGAACCCCAGCAACAGTAAGCCAGAATTTTCTGGATTTAAGTTTCATTTCAAACCACCTCCTGATTTATTTTTTAAAACCATTTTTTTATACAAGATATTTTCAGGTAATTTATCTATTATTATCTGTTCCAGAGCAACATATTCAGGCTGAATTACTATTTTCGCCCATTGAGGGACTTTTATAATTGCCTTGCGTTTGCCAATAGGTTCATCTGGAAATTCATTTATCTTAACTATTTCTCTTGGTTCATATTTAGGTCTCTTGTAATC
>JAGGZF010000011.1 GCA_021162155.1 bacterium | reverse complement strand
GTTTGAGTCATCCTTAATCTTTCCTCATCATCTATTCCTGTCCCTGTTTGAATAGCCAAAAAAACATCGTGCACTCTTTTATCTTCTTTTCTGGGATAATGACTATCGCAAGTAACCACTGCCTTTACTTTCATTTCTTCAGATAACTGAAGAAGTTTTTTATTAACTTCTCGTTGCTCTGGTATTTCTAAATGATCTTGCAACTCCAAATAAAAATCATCAGGACCAAAAATATCCTGATATTCTTTTATTAACTCTTTTGCCTTGGAATACTTCTTGGCTAAAATCGCTTGAGGAATCTCTCCTTTTAAACAGGCAGAAAGACCTATAAGACCTTCGCTGTGTTCCCGTAATACTTTTTTATCTATTCTGGGTTTGTAATAAAATCCTTCTAATTCTCCTATAGTTACTAGTTTTAATAAATTCTGATATCCGGTAAAATCTTTAGCCAATAAAACTAAATGAGAAAGTTTAGTATCTATTTTGGGTCTTTTATCATACAAGGAGCGGGGAGCTAAATACACCTCACAGCCTATAATAGGTTTAATGCCCTTTTTTCGCGCTTTCTTATAAAACTCAATAGCCCCGTGTAACACTCCATGATCTGTCAGGGCTAATGCATCTAAATTCATCTGCTGAGCCAAATCCACCAACTCATCTATTTTGCTCATTCCATCTAACAAAGAATAGTGACTATGGACATGGAGATGAGTAAAATACATAATATAATAGTGTTTCTCAAGATAAATTAAAATAGGAATTTCTAAACTTAAACTAAAATTAGTTTACCACAAGAATAACTATTCACCAAATTTTATGAATCTCCGCACAGAAAGATACTTTAGAAAAAAAGGATACAAAATTATTATAGGAATAGATGAAGCGGGCAGAGGTCCTTTGGCAGGACCAGTAACGACCGCTGCCGTTATGATAGATTTTAATCATTTTCTCAAAAATGCTTCTTCAGAAGAAAGAAGGAAATTTAGAAGAATTTTAAGAATAACAAAAGATTCTAAAAAACTATCACCGAAAAACAGAAAACTCATTTTTCAATTAGCCCAAACTATTTCTTTCATTAAATTTAGTTATTCCTCAGTGGGGCCAAAGGTTATAGATAAAATAAATATAGAAAGGGCAACTAAGAAAGCAATGAAAAATTGTTTACAAAAACTAAATTTATCACCCAGATTTTATTCCAAATCAATTTTGCTCATAGATGGAAACAAAATTTTGGATAGAAATTTACCCTTTAGGCAAAAAACAATTGTCAAAGGTGATAATAAAATTTTCTCTATCGCTTTAGCGTCTATCATTGCTAAATATATCAGAGACCAAAAAATGATTAGATTAGCCAATAGATTCCCTCAATACAAATTCGAAAAACATAAAGGATACGGAACTCAGTTACACTTGCATCTCTTAAAAAAATACGGAGTTTGCCCTTTACATCGTAGAAGTTACAAGCCAATATACAACCTATTATCTAATTAATCAGTATGAATAAACTATTAGTTATTTTAGGACCCACTGCCGTAGGGAAATCTGAACTGGCTATCACTTTAGCCAAAAAATTTCAAGGAGAAATAATCTCTGCTGATTCTCGTCAGGTATATAAAGGGTTAAATATCGGCAGCGGAAAAGTTCCGAAAGATAAAGATTCTCCTTCGGGCTATTATTCTCACGGAATCTTACATCACCTCTTAGATGCAGCAGATCCTCAAGAATATTTTTCTGTCGCCCAGTATCAGCAACTAGCCCATCAAGCCATTACCAGTGTTCAGCAAAAGGGGAAGCTGCCAATTGTAGCAGGAGGAACAGGAATGTATATCTCTGCGTTAATAGAAGGATGGCAATTTCCCGCTGTTGCCCCCAATCCAAAATTAAGGGAGCAATTGGAGAAAAAGAATATTTCTGAGTTGTTAGCCATACTCCAGAAATTAGACCCCCTTAAAGCATCTTCTCTCGACCTTCATAATAAAAGAAGAATCATTAGAGCTATAGAAATAGCCAATCAGTTAGGCCGTATTCCCCCTCTTATCAAAAAACCTCCTCCTTGGGATATATTAATTATAGGAATTAAGAAAGAGCGGACAGAATTAAAGAAACTAATAGCGCAAAGGTTAGAAAAGAGATTGCAAGAGGGAATGATAGAGGAAGTAAAGCAACTAAAACACACTTTGTCTTCACAGAGATTAGAGGACTTGGGATTAGAATACCGATGGATTAACCGCTATTTAGAAGGGAAAGTATCTTATTCGCAAATGAAAAAATTATTATACCAAGATATATGTAGATTCGCTAAACGACAGATGACTTGGTTTAAAAAAATAAAAAATGTTCACTGGATATCCCAAAAAGCCGAAGCAATAAAATTGGTAGAGAAATGGTTAACTTCTCCATACTAAATTAGCCCAGATAGGTTTAAATTAATCTTAAAAATTTAGGAAGAATTGCTCTCTTGTAGAATTTTTTGGATTAATTTCTCTAAAACTTTAGGATCAGCGCTTCCTTTTGTTTTAGCCATTCCCTGTCCCACCAAAAACTTTATAGCATTCTCTTTTCCTTTCTTATAATCTTCCACTGCTTTAGGGTTCTCCTTAATTACCTCCTGTATTAACGGAAGTAATTGCTCTGGAGCAGTTACTTTCTCTAACCCTCTCTCGCGCACTATAGATTCTGCCTCTCCTCCTTTAACTATCATCTCCTGCAAAATATCTTTGGCAACTCGGGAAGAAATCTTTCCTTTTTCCAATAATATCATTAACTGAACAAAACTTACCGGAGACAGCTTCACTTTTTCCCATTCTATTTTCTCAGTTTCAACAAATCCCTTAACATCACTAATTAAATAATTGCTAACCAAATTACTAATCTTATTATTAAATACTTTCTTTTCTTGTAAAATTTCTATTACTTTCTTCCAAAAATTTAACAAATTATTATCTAACAATAGAGTATTAGCTTGAACCGGAGACAGATTATAATCGGTTATCATTTTTTCCTTCTGTTCCCAAGGAAGTTCTGGTAATTCTTCTCTTAACTTCTCTAAATCAAAGAGCCCTCCTTCTTTTTCTTCGTCCCAGATATGTAAAGGAGGTAAATCCGGCTCTGGAAAATAGCGATAATCCTGCGCTTCTTCTTTCTTTCTCTGAGAATAAGTTATTCCCTTTTGAGAATCCCACCCTCTGGTCTCCTGTATAACTTTTTCTCCTCTCTCTAAAATTTCACTCTGTCTTTGAATTTCAAATTCTATTGCCCTTTCTACCGCCCTAAAAGAATTCAAGTTTTTTATTTCTACTTTAGTTCCCAATTTTTCTTCACCTATCGGTCTTAAACTAATATTCACTTCACATCTCATTTGGCCTTTTTCCATATCCGCTTCTGATACTCTTAAAGTCCTCAATAGTAGCTGTAATCCCTGAGCAAAAAGCCGCGCTTCTCTTCCAGAAGTAATGACTGGTTCTGTAACTAACTCCATAAGAGGCACTCCTGCTCTATTAAAATCTATTAAAGTATATTTTTTATCAGGAGAATGGATTAATTTTCCTGTATCTTCTTCCAAATGCACTCTGGTAATTTTTATCTTTTTCTGTGCTTCTTCTTTATCTTGGCTTAAATAGAGAGACAATTCTCCTCCCTTACATAATGGTTGGTCATATTGAGATATTTGATAACCTTTAGGTAGATCCGGGTAAAAATAATTTTTTCTATCAAATTTTGAATAACGAGGTATTTCTGAATGCAGAGCCAAGCCAACCAAAAGAACTTTTCTTACTGCTTCTTTATTAATCACAGGCAAAGTTCCCGGATGCCCTAAACATACAGGGCAAATATTCTTATTAGGAATTTTCTCTTCAGGATTATTTAAACAAGAACAAAACATCTTTGTTTTGGTCTTTAACTCTGCATGAATTTCTAATCCAATAACTGCTTCGTATTTCATATATTTAACATATTATATTTTTAGTATATAACAAAACAGAGTAAATAACCACCATTGACTAATCTTATTAAAAATGGTAGATTAAAAACAAGTTTTTGAACCTTAACAACAGAAAGGAGGTAGCTATGAAAAAAGGTAAATTAATAGTATTCGAAGGAATCGACGGCTGTGGAAAGAGCACAATTTTGCAAGAGGTTAAAGAAGCACTCCGGTCACTAGGTTTTCCTGTAGTAAGCACCAGGGAACCAGGAGGAACAAACTGCCCGGTTGCCGAAGAAATAAGAAAGATACTTCTCTATTCCCCAGAACCTCTATACCCGGAAACAGAGATGCTCTTATTTGCTGCTTCTCGAGCTCAGCATACTCAAAAATTTATTCTCCCCAAACTTCAAGAAGGATATATTGTTCTTTCTGATAGATATCTTTGGTCTTCTTTAGCGTATCAAGGAGTCGGAAGAAAGTTGGGAATAGAATTAGTGAGAATAATCAATACCCCTGCGGTTAAAGAAGTATCCCCGGATATTATCTTTCTCTTCGATGTACCTGCTTCGGTAGCCTGGAAGAGAACCAAAAAGAGAATCAAAAAACAAAAATATGACCGTTTCGAAAAAGAGGGTATTAGGTTCCAAGAGACACTAAGGGGGGCGTACTTGGAATTAGCCCATAAGAATCCCAAGGCAGTAGTTGTAGACGCTACTCTCCCCGCAGGAGAGGTGGCAAAAATAGTGTTCAAGAAAATACTCCAACTACTGCCGAAAACTGCCGAAAGAGAATATTACCAAAGGAGGTGAAAAATGAAAAATTTATGGAGAGAAGGAAACTTTGAAATTTTGGTTGATGACGTAGGCGGGCTTCCTCCAAAAGAAATGCATCTACTTATAAAGAGATGTGGGACAGTTTCCCATCAGAGTTGGAAGAGTTCTAAGAAATCTCCGGAAGAATTCATTAGGATGATTTGGAGAGTCAAACATTATTCAGTGTTGGAACATTCTTGGTTTACTTTTTTCATCTCATCTAATTTTGAAGCAGAGAAAGGACAAATAGAGTTAGACCTAAGAAGGGGAAACGGTTTATTCTGTATTACCAGTAGGGCAAATGGGCTTTTGGTTTCAGGAAATGCTCGAATATACATTGAGGCTTATCTCAGGAACCCCACTACTACTACAGCCACTCTTCTCCACTTTCTCCAGAATAGAGATCCTCTTCTCTTTCCTCCTGAACTATTTAAAGTTAGAAGAGATTTAGTCATTCCCTATGATTTTATTTTTAATCCTTCGTTAAAAACAAAAAAGGAGATTCTTACTCATAGAGCGATGATTGTCTTATTCTCTAATGTGTCCCGAGGTTTTACCCATGAGGATGTTCGCTCTCGAAATGGGCCTAACAAAATTGCTTCTTACACTCAAAGGTCCACTCGATATGTAGATCCATTAAAAAAAGAGAGTTTCAATTTCATTCTCCCTTATACTCCTAAGTTACCTGAGACACTCCAACTCCAAATAGCAGAAGAAGCATATTCTCTCCAAGAAATTCTAATTTTCTTTGCTCAATTGTATAGATCGGCACGCAATTCAGGATTACGACCAGAAGAAGCAAGACAATGGTTACCTATTGGCATAGAAACAGAAATTGCCCAGACGATGAACTTATTAGAATGGTATCACTGGTTTATTATTCGCACCCAGAAAGCAGCCCATCCAGAAATCAGATTCGTCGCCTGTCATCTTCTAGGAGAAATACAAAGAAGAATACCAAATCTATTTTCAGAATTCACTTTTAGAACAGATGATGACAAGATTCCATATTGTGTTGTGAATATAAAGGAAGAAGATAAATTTTTGTTATAAAACTTTACACTTTTATAAAAAACCCCGTTTTTACGGGGTTTGTTTTTTCTCATCTCTTTTTTCTTTCATTTCTCTATTTCTATTCCCATACTTCTGGCTGTTCCTTCCACTATCCTCATTGCTGCTTGTAAATCAGTAGTATTCAAATCAGGCATCTTTCTTCGGGCTATTTCTTCTACTTGTTTCTTAGTAACTTTACCCACTTTCTTTTTCAGAGGATCTCCAGAACCTTTTTCTACTCCAGCAGCCCTCCTTAATAAATCAGAAACTGGCGGCTGCTTAAAAACTAAATCAAAACTTCTATCTTGATAGATAGTAATTTCTACCG
>JAGGZF010000023.1 GCA_021162155.1 bacterium | reverse complement strand
TTGGGCAAGGCACTTTAGTAGAGGGCTTCCCTACTACCATAATAGAGGAAGCAAAAGAACCGCTTTCCCAAAATACCCCGGAAAGCACATTGTCTCAACCCTACCTTATAGCTCCCTTCTCTGCTGGTCCCTATGTCAAAACTATAGAAATAACTGTTACCGGTTATTCTTCCACTCCAGACCAGACAGATGACACTCCTTTTATTACTGCTTCAGGGAAAATTGTCCATCCGGGCATAGTGGCTGCCAATTTTCTTCCCTTCGGCACCAAAGTTCGTTTCCCCCAATTATTCCCGGACCAAATTTTCATAGTAGAAGACAGAATGCATAAACGTTTTCAAGATAAAAGGGTAGATATTTGGTTTCCCGACAGAACTACTGCCGAAGAATTCGGCATTAAGAAAACAATTATGGAAATCATATATTAAGGGGCTATATAATGCTAACAAAAACCCGGCTAAAAGCCGGGTTTTTTGTTTGTGCCCAGGGAGGGACTCGAACCCTCACGAGGTAAAACCTCAACGGATTTTAAGTCCGTTGCGTCTGCCAATTCCGCCACCTGGGCAGAAAAACAATTTTTATTTAAGAGGCCACGGTGGGATTTGCACCCACGAATCGCGGTTTTGCAGACCGCAGCGTTAGCTACTTCGCCACGTGGCCTCTGTAATAATTTACCACAAGCTTATTCTCCAGGCAAGACTTATTTTTGTCTTTCTACTGCCACTATAAAATCTCCTTGCTCTATTTTTACGGGACTTTCTAATAATACTCCACATTCCTGCCCTTCTTTTACCTCTTTTACATCTACTTTTTGGGACTGGAGATTAACAATTTTGCCTTCACCTATTTCTTTGTCTGCTCTAATTATCTTCACCTTATTTTTAACGGCTACAGACCCCTGAAGCACTTTCCCTCCTACTAACTGCTGGCCCTTTATAGGATTAAAAAGCGCAATTACTTCTAGTTTCCCTTTGACCTTTTCTAAAGCAGGGGAGACAAAATATTTTTCTATAACTTCTTCTATTTTATCCTGTAATTCATAGATTACCTCTCCTTCTACGATTATTATATCGGGATTGCGGAGCAATATATTTTTCGTTTCTGGTTTTTTCTTGACTCTAAAAAGAACAATCAAAGTGTTATGCGGGGCCCGAAGTTTCAAATCTTCTTCACTTAAATCTCCTACTTTACCTCTGATAATTTTAAATAAACATTTTTTCTCTTTTGCCAAAGATTCCATTATTGTTAATAGTGCCTCCAAAGAACTATATACATCTACCTTTATTATTGTAGGGATTATTAAAGAAGATTTGCTGTCTCCAATTTCTTGAGAAAAATCTTTACTTCTTTCTCCCGAAGATGCATCTGAAGAAAATTCGCCACAGAAGAATTGTTCTCCTACTTGAGGAAGGTCAGTAAACCCTATCACTCTTACAGGAGCAGAAACAGTTGCTTCGGAAATAGGTCGACCTGAAAAATCTTCTAAAATCTTTACTTTCCCCGTAACTTTACCTGCCTTTATTTTGTCGCCTCTGTGGAGAGTGCCTTCTTGAATTATTAGAGAAGCAGTGTGCCCTCTGCGCGGATCTAAATGTGACTCTATTACTATACCTGAAGCAGGTTTCTTAATATCAGCCCGAAGTTCCTCCATCTCTGCTACTAATAATATCATCTCCAACAAATCTTCAATTCCCTCTCCTGTTTTGGCAGACACTTTTACCCAAGGCACATCTCCTCCCCAACCTTCCACCAAGATGCCTTTATCGGCTAAATCTTTCTTTACTTTTTCTGGATTGGCTCCCGGTTTATCTATTTTAGTTAACGCTATTATAAAAGGAATTCCCGCCTGCTTAATATGTTCCCAAGATTCTAAAGTTTGCGGTTTAACGCTTTCATCCGCTGCTATGACTAATATTGCTATATCCGCTGCTTTTGCTCCCCGAGAACGAATTTTAGAAAATGCCTCATGGCCCGGTGTATCTATAAAAGTAATCTTTTGTCCCTGAAATTCTATCTCATATGCTCCTATATGCTGGGTAATATTCCCTGCTTCCTTTTCTGCCACCTTTGTCTTCCTTATATAATCTAATAAAGTTGTTTTTCCGTGATTCACATGACCTAAAACAACTACTATAGGAGGACGAGTTACTAAATTTTCTTTCTTTTTCTCTTGATTCTTCATATTTTTAATAAAAAGCGGAAGGGGTGGGACTCGAACCCACAAGGGCCAAAGCCCGCCGGTTTTCAAGACCGGTTCCTTACCATTCGGAGCACCCTTCCTTAATAATAATTCCTAAATAACTCCTAAGCTTTATTATTCTACAATAAAACCCCAATGAAGTAAAGAGGCCCATTAACAAATGAGCCCCTCGACAATTTATACCGCGTAATTTAACACATTAAGGAGCGCATTCTGGTTCAGGATGACATTGAGGCTGAGCACAACCGCAGATATTACACTGTACTTCACACCAATAACCGGAAGAACAATAATGTAAGGGAAGTACTTGACCACACTTTGAAGATGTATCAAATTGAGATTTGCTAGGAGTGGTTAGAT
>JAGGZF010000054.1 GCA_021162155.1 bacterium | reverse complement strand
TAATAAATCCATTCTATATTGCAGGGCTTCGGCTAAATGGCAGGCCTTTATTGTTTCTGATTCATCTAAATCAGCTATAGTACGGCTGATTTTTAATATCCGATGGTAAGCTCTAACAGAGAGTTGATATTTATCGATGGCTTTTTTGATAAGATTAGTGGCTTCTGGATTTAGATTTAAGATACAATATTTTTCTATATCTGCAATAGTCATCTCGCCGTTGGTAAGGATAGAGGGTTGCTTTTTGCTTCTGTGAGTAAAACGTCTTTGTTGAATTTGCCTCGCCTTCCCTACTTTTTCCTGATATTGATGGAGTTGGGATAAATTATGTTGACGGGTGAATATTTTTTCAGAAGAAAGACGAGGAACTTCTACCATTAAATCTATTCTGTCTAAAAGAGGCCCGGATATTCTCTTGCGGTAACGGAGAATTTGAGACAGAGAACAAGTACATTCTTTTTCTGGGTCTCCGTAAAAGCCACAGGGACAGGGATTCATAGCAGTAATTAGCAAAAATTTAGCGGGAAAAGTTGTTCTGTGTTTGGCTCGGGAGATACAAATCTTACCTTCTTCTAAGGGTTGCCTTAAACTTTCTAAAGCGTCTCGGCGAAACTCTGGAAGTTCGTCTAAAAAGAGAACTCCCCGATGGGCTAAAGTGATTTCTCCGGGTTGGGGCCAATCCCCTCCTCCTACTAAACTAACTACAGAAGAAGTGTGGTGAGGGGAGCGAAAAGGAGGTCGGAAGATAAGGGAGTGTTGGGCTGGAAGAAGCCCACTGATGCTGTATATAGCAGTAACTTCTATTGCTTCAGATAAAGAAAGAGAAGGAAGCAGGCCTGTAATAGATTTGGCAAGTAGAGTTTTTCCTGAACCGGGTGGGCCTATCATTAGTAAGTTGTGTCTTCCGCTGGCGGCAATTAGTAGTGCTCTTTTTGCTTTTTCCTGACCTTTAATTTGAGAAATATCTATTTCTGGAGTAAAAAAGGAAGAAGGTATGCTGATAGGATTAACTGGTTGAATTTTTTGTTTTCCTTCTAAAATAGCAATAACTTGTTTCAGGTTGATAATACCTACTATCTGAATATTTTGTACTACTGAAACTTCAGAGACGTTGGCTTGAGGTAAAAATAGATATTTAAAATTGTGTTGTTGTGCCCATAGAGCGATTGTTAATGCTCCTTTTATTGGTTTCACATTTCCCTCTAAATCCAATTCTCCTATAAAAAGTTTATCCTTCCAAGGAAAGGGTGGGATTTGACCAGAAGCAGTTAAATATCCTATGGCAATAGGTAGGTCATAATAGCTGCCAAACTTCTTAACATCAGCCGGTGCCAAGTTAATAGTTACTCTTTTATTTGCCTTTAAGGGAGAGACAGCGCCAATATTTTTTACAGCAGAAGCGACTCTCTGTTTTGCCTCTTTTATAGCAGCGTCGGGTAGGCCAACTATATTAAAAGAGTGGAGTCCTCGACTTACATCTATTTCTACTTCAACTAATGATGCTTGTAAACCAAAAACAGCGGCGGAAAGTATTTTGGCTAACATAATTTTATTCCCCGCTGTTTCCAAAAAGTTTTAGTTGCTAATTATCCTGTTTTGGATTTATTTTTAGTGGAGCATTTGATACAGGTCTTGGCAGCCGGATTTGCCCTAAGGCGGGTTATTTCTATTGGCTTGCCACAGACCTCACATTTTCCATAAGAATTATCATGGCGATTAATTTTCTCCAGAGCGCTATTAACATCCTGAAGGCGTAATTCCAAAACATGTTCTAGGGCAAGGAGGTTCTCATAACTTCCTACTTCATAGGCGTTTTCATCAGGGCTGGAGTATTTTCCCATATCAGGATAACGAGCATCATAGTCATTAGGGTCCTTTTTATCTCTATCAGCGAACGTTAAAAGCTGCTTCTGGAGTTGTTCTTTTTCTTCTTCCAGTTTTTTCTTTAATTCTGTTATTAGTTTCTTATCCATAATATTTATGTATTAGTGTAGCATAAAGAAGATATGCAAGTAAAGAAAAATTGACCTTAAGACAAGGAACTGCTACAATATATTATATAATATATTGGGAATATTGTTTTATCAGTTGTGTTGTATTCAATTATCTAAATGCGGCAGTAGTTCAGTGGTAGAACGTCTCCTTGCCAAGGAGAAGGTCGCCGGTTCAAGTCCGGTCTGCCGCTCCAAGGCTAAACATTAAACATTGTGGGGCGGCTTTTGTGCCGCCCCACAATGTTTAATCCTAAGGCAATTTTATTCGAACTTATTTCCAATCCTACTAAGCGAGAGAGGAGACAAGATTCCAATTGCCATCCAAGGCAATATGATTCTTATTTTGAGCTTGCGAAAAACAAATATTTTTGAGCTTGTGAAAAAACAGTTACACTCGGGGGATTAGTAGTCTTCCCAAGTTTTGATAAATTCTCCAGTAACAGCGTCCAGCTCGACCCATTTGGGTTTACCGCCTCCTTCTTTGGAACATTTCACTTTCCAAGTATTGCCGGTCAGCCC
>JAGGZF010000069.1 GCA_021162155.1 bacterium | reverse complement strand
ATCTAATATTCTGCCCATAAAGTATAGCCTCTCCGGTACTGTAGACGACTTAATAAAAGATACTCTGGAATCCCAATTAAACTTTTCGGGGGATAGAGGCGCTGATAAAATAAAGCAGGCAGTGAATCAGTTACTAATTTCGCAAGTAAGAAGAAACTGGTCATCTTTTTTCGGTTTTCCTTTAACCGGGAAAGAAAAACTTTCTTCTGTGCTTGTTAAATGGGCCCAACAGAAATGGTTATCTTTGTCTTCTCGGGGTAAATTGATAGTGGCATCTTTCCTGATTTTATTGGCTGTAAATATAGTAGGTATTTTTAATTTCTTTTTCTGCGCCCTTTTGTTTATTAGTAGTTGGATAATAAAAAATATTCTCCTGCTTACTAAAGCAGTTAAAATAAAGAGAATAGGAGTGGAACAGGAGATACTAACTATAGTTTAGTTGGATTTATGAAAGATTATTATGACATTTTAGGAGTTCCTCATGATGCTACGCCTGAACAAATTCGTCAGGCATTTTATAAGTTGGCACATCGCTATCATCCAGATAAAGGAGGGGACCCTGAAAAATTCAAAGAAATAAATGAGGCCTATCGAGTATTGTCTGACCCGGAGAAAAGGGCCCAATACGATAAATTTGGGACAGTATTTGGTGGTGTGGGTGCTGAAACTAAAGGAGGCCCCCAATGGCAAAGTTTCGATTGGGACATACCTTTTGGATTTTCTTCTGATTTTTCTTCTTTCTCCGGATTGGAAGACATCTTTGCTGACTTCTTTAACTCTGGCACTAAAAGAACAAAAAGAAGAGAGCAGAGAGGAAAAAATCTAGAAATAGATTTAGAAATTAGTTTAGAAGAAGCCGCTTTTGGAGTTAAAAAAGAGGTATCGTTTAAAACTTATGTAGTATGTCCTCATTGTCATGGGAAAGGATACGAACCTCATTCCAAAATGAAGACTTGTCCCAAGTGTAAAGGAGAAGGGGTTATTAGAACAGTCAAAAGAACATTCTGGGGAACATTTACTCAGATAGTAGAATGTCCTAAATGTCACGGGAGAGGTAAAATACCAGAAAAACCTTGTAGGGTATGTGGGGGTGACGGAAGGTATTACGACAGAAAAAGTATTACCGTGGATATTCCCGCAGGCGTTAGAGATGGAGAAGTAATTAGAATTAAAGGAGAGGGGGAAGCCGGAATTTTGGGTGCTCCTAATGGTGATTTATTTATTAAGATACGGGTAAAGCCGCATCCGGTATTTGAGCGGAAAGGAGATGACCTGTTTACTACCATTACTATTTCTTTTCCTGAAGCAGCACTGGGAACTAAAAAAGAAATTAAAACTTTGGAAGGAAAGACAATAGTAATAAAGATTCCTCCGGGCACAGATTCAGGAGAGATATTTAGGGTCAGGAATAAGGGGATAAAACATTTTAATGCCCCTGGGGCAGGAGATTTGTATATTAAAGTAAAAATCAAAACTCCTAAAACACTATCTCGGAAAGCGAAAGAATTATTAAACGAACTACAACAAGAAATAAAATAATGTTATTATAAATCAATAATATATGAATATAATACTACTACTTACCTTTATTATAATAGGATTAGTGGCGATTATTATTCTTCTGTTATTAAACAGGAGAAAGAAGGGCGCTGATGAACAATCTCTACTTTTATTACAGAACCAGATACAGGAAATAGTGCGCACCCTTGATACTAAATTGGGAGAATCTACTCGTGTTATACAATCCCAATTTGGAGAGAGTGCTAAAATTATTCAGCAGGTAACAGAGAAACTAACTCAATTAGATGAGACAAACAAACAGGTCATTAATTTTGCTGACCAATTAAAGAAATTAGAAAATGTTTTAACTAATCCTAAACAAAGAGGAGTTTTAGGAGAATACTATTTGGAAACAGTATTAAAAAATGTATTACCACCGGGGAGCTATCAGATGCAATATGAATTTAAAGATGGTACTAGAGTGGATGCGGTTATTTTTGTTAAAGATAAAATTATTCCTATAGATTCTAAATTCTCTTTGGAAAATTATAATCGTATTTTAGAAGCAGAAAGTGAGACAGAAAGAAAGAAGTGGGAAGAAGCATTCCGGAATGATTTAAAAACTAGGATAGATGAGACCTCAAAATATATCAGACCACAGGAAAAGACAATGGAGTTTGCCTTTATGTTTATTCCCTCAGAAGCAATCTATTATGATTTATTAATCAATAGAATTGGCACCATTAAAAGCAGCACTAGGGATTTAATAGAGTATGCTATGGGGCAGAAAAAAGTAATTATAGTTTCTCCTACCTCCTTTCTGGCTTATCTTCAGACAGTGTTGCAAGGATTGAGGGCATTACAAATAGAAGAATCTGCTAAAGAAATAAAGAAACGGATAGAGGAGTTGGGGCGTCACCTAACTAATTATAAAACCTATATGAAGAAACTAGGTACTCATTTGGGTACTACTGTTAATATGTATAACTCTGCTAACAAGGAATTCGGAAAAATAGATAAAGATATATATCGTATTTCAGGCACCAAGGTAGGAGTAGAACCATTGGAATTAGAAAGGCCCCAGGAGGAGACGGAGGAGGAGTAAAAAATTAATAAAATAATCTATATTAGCAACTGGCTTCTGCCAGTTTTTACTTTTTATCCTATTGACAGATAATTTTAAAAGTGATACAATAATGAAGTTATTTCTTAGCACCTTAAAATTTTGAAATTTGAATAAATAGTTTATAGATCCTTTAGAAAGGAGGTGAAAAATGAAACCAGAAGAATTAGAAAGGGATAGGGAGAAGTTAGCAAAAGTACGAGCAAGATTAAGAGAACCAGGGCATCTTCTAAATGACGATGAAGAAAAGATCCTAAAAGAGTTAGTAGAGAAGTATTTTAGGATTACTACAAAAAATAAAAAAGTTAATCTGTTCAAAAAAAAGTTATTATGGGTTACATCAATAGCTGTAACAGAGTATGCATTTTTCAGGATCGTAGAAGATCGTATAGGAAAGGGAAAATTCGAGGAAGCAATGCATGAACTGGAAGATGGTGAACGTATGTTCAAAGAACGCATGTCCGAAGGTACTCTATTTAATGAACTAGCTGTAATTGTTATTATGATAAAGAAAGCGAAGATTCATTATTGGATGGGAAATCATATACTTTCTGAGGCACAAAAGATAGCTCAGAAGTATAATTTTGACTATCTTCTGTCTGAAATAGAGTATTCAATGAGGTAGTAAAGGCACAACCCCGTCATAAACAGACGGGGTTTTTATTTTCTCACTTGACAATTTTTTTTCTGTGAGTAAAATAATAAATTAGCAATCATGGTCGATGGTTGCTAAATCTCATAAAAATGTAATTAATTATAAATTAGTTAAAACTAATTATGAACATTAAACCTTTATCTGACCATATTTTTGTAGAACCTATTAAAGAAGAAAAGACATCTAAAGCCGGAATAGTTATTCCAGATACAGCAGAAGAGAAACCAATGATGGGCAAGGTGTTGGCTGTAGGACCCGGAAGGCAGAATGATGAAGGAAAGGTTATCCCTATGAACATTAAGGTAGGAGATAAGGTTTTATTTGCTAAATATTCTCCTACAGAAATTAAGATAGATGATAAAGAGTACTATGTAATTAGAGAGAGTGATGTGATGGCAATAGTAGAGTAAGAAAACTCTTATTATCTTCTTTTGCATTTATTAACTAAAAATTAATAGTTCCAATAACTACTATGGCTAAAAATATAATATTTGACGAAAAGGCTCGTCAGTCCCTTAAGAAGGGGATTGACAAGATTACATCAGCAGTAAGGGTTACTTTAGGACCCCGTGGTTCTAATGTAGTATTAGATAAAGGATTTGGTTCTCCGGTTATTACCAATGATGGAGTAACTATTGCCAAAGAGATTGAATTACAGGATAAGGTAGAGAATATAGGAGCCGAGTTAATGAAGCAGGCAGCAGAAAAGACGAATGATATAGCAGGCGATGGCACAACCACTGCTATATTATTGGCCGCTTCCATTATTAATAGTGGCTTAAAGTATCTAACTGCAGGGGCTAATCCTTTAAGCCTGAAAAGAGGAGTAAGCAGGGCTACTGCATTAGTAATAGAGAAATTAAAGGAAATTTCCCAAAAGGTCACCACCCAAGAGGATATTACTAATGTTGCTACTATTTCCTCAGGAGATCCTGAAATAGGAAAACTGATAGCCGATATTATAAAAGAAGTGGGTAAGGACGGAGTAATTACAGTAGAAGAATCTAAAACTTTAGGATTGTCTCATGAAATAGTAAAAGGTTTGCAGTTTGATAGAGGATATGTTTCTCCTTATATGGTGACTAATCCAGAGAAGATGGAAGCAGTATTAGATAATCCCTACATCTTAATAACAGACAAGAAACTTTCCAGTATTCATGAGATATTACCCCTATTAGACAAAATAGTTCAGTCGGGCAAAAAAGAATTATTAATTATAGCCGATGATATTAGCGGTGAAGCGTTGGCTACTTTGGTAGTAAATAAATTGAGAGGAGTATTAAATGTAGTAGCGGTGAAAGCTCCTGGATTTGGAGATAGAAGAAAGGAGTTATTGGGAGATATAGCAGTGGTGACTGGAGGAAAAGTTATATCTGAGGAGTTAGGACTTAAAATAGATAAGGCAGAAATTAGCGACTTGGGGCAAGCAAGAAGAGTAAAAGTTGATAAAGAGAAGACAACTATTATAGATGGATTGGGTGACAAAGAAGAAATTAATAAGAGAATAAAACAAATAAGAAAAGAATTAGAAGTTACTGAATCTGATTTTGACAAAGAAAAATTAGAGGAAAGATTGGCTAAGCTATCAGGTGGAGTAGCGGTTATAAAAGTTGGTGCTCCTACTGAAGTTGAACAAAAGGAAAGACAATATAGAGTAGAGGACGCAGTAAGAGCAACTAAAGCCGCTTTAGAAGAAGGAGTAGTAGCAGGAGGAGGAATTGCGTTAATTAGGAGCAAGAAGGTTTTAGATGATTTGAAATTAGAAGATGAAGATGAACAGATGGGAGTAGAAATTATAAAGAAATCTTTAGAAGAACCTCTGCGCCAGATAGCAGAAAACTCCGGAATAAATGGAGAAGTGGTGTTAAGAGAGGTAAAAAAGAGAGGAGATAAGGAGGGATTTAACGCCTTAACTAAAGAATACGGAGATATGTTTAAATTAGGAATAATAGATCCTACTAAAGTGGTCAGGGCTGCTTTAGAGAATGCTGCTTCTGTAGCAGGAATGATATTAACTACTAGAGCATTAGTATATGAAATTCCAGAGAAAGAAGGAAAAGCGGGAAACGAGGGAAGCATTCCTCCCGCAAGTTACTAAGAGGAAAACTAAAAAGAAGGGGGATGTTTACCCCCTTCTTTTTTTTACACTTTGTGCTATAATTAGATTATATGAAGAAGAGAATAAACTGGCAAAAATTGTTGTTGCCTGATTTTCCTATTAGCGCTATTTCTTTTGAAGACAGAATAGTACGGGTTTTCGGTTTTAATAAGAAGATTAATAAAGTAAATAAAGTGGGGAGATATGTTTTACCCCAAGGAGTTATAGAAGAAGGAATATTACGGAAGCCACAGGTCCTGCGGTCATTTCTTCTCTCTGTTAAGCGTAGTTTATGGCCTAAAAATAAAAAAGTTTGGGTTATACTTTCTTTACCCTCTAATAATTTCTTTACTAATATCTTTACCCTGCCAGAACTCCCAGAATCTCAATTACAAGATGCTATTATCTTTAACACCCAGATGGTAACTCCCGTACCTCTTGAAGAGAGTTACTTTGATTGGGAAGATTGGGGTTCCTCTCCTCAAGAAGGGAATAAAGAAATATTCATAGCAATAGGAATAAAAAAACAGATTCAGCCCTTTATTGATGCTTTAGAATCCAGTGGTTTTCAGGTAGTAGCAGTAGAACCACTGGCGATTTCTCTGGCTCGTTTTGTAGGGAGATTTCTTGATGATAAGAATCCAGTTTTAGCAATAAATATACGCAATGACGGCGTGGAATTTATTGTAAGTGAAGGGGAAAAAGTTATTTATTTTGATTACGATTCCTGGCCTGAAATTTTTGGTTCTAAAATTCCTTCAGTTATTACTCTGCAACATTTAGAAAAGCATCTTACTAAAGAAATTCCTCTAATATTAAATTTTTATATTTTAAAAAGAAAGAATGAGATAAAACAGTTTATTTGTTTTAGCGAAAATAATAATTTAGTGACTACTATCAGTAATTGGATTCAGAATAATTATCACTTACTTCCTATGCAGTTTAAACTACCTCCTTATCTTAAATCTGCAGGAAGAAGTTGGGCTCCGGTAATTGGGGCTGCCATAAGAGGGTTAATTCCTCGCGCCACAGATACTATAGTAAGTTTAGCGCCCATAGGGA
Organism: bacterium; assembly: GCA_021162155.1. Classification (GTDB taxonomy): domain Bacteria; phylum Patescibacteriota; class Minisyncoccia; order UBA6257; family UBA6257; genus JAGGZF01. The sequence goes on along the minus strand of JAGGZF010000069.1, from coordinate 2,517 downwards.
CAGAGGAAATTTATGCCCGCAATCATTTTTTGAGTGTTTTGTCCTTATGGTTGAAAATAATTATGGTAGTATTGGCGAGCATAACTGCTACTTTGGGGATAGTTCATTATGTTTATTTTCAGCGCATTCTGGATAATTACAGAATAGCCCTAATTAAGCCATTAAATCCTCAAACGCAGTCAAAATATAACGAGTTTAGAGTTCGGGTTAAGGAATTTAACGATTTGGTGCAGGCAGCCACAGCGGCGCAGAAATCTATTCAGAAGAAGCAACAATATATAGAAGAGATATTCCAAGAAGCAAATAAAAATTCTGTAGTTATTACCAGATTATTTATCACAAAGAACGTTACTATCCAAGGAATAGCAAAAAACAAAGCGCAGGTGATAAAATATCGGAAGGCGCTGGAACAATCAAGTTTATTCAAGCAGGTATCTCTTCCTTTAGAGAGCATAGTAGATACACCCGAGGGCACTAATTTTGCTTTATCATTAGAATTATGAAGATCTCTTTTTATGGAGGAGTAGGAGAAATAGGCGGAAATAAGATATTAATTCAGGAAGGAAGCACTCGCTTATTCCTAGATTTTGGTAAAAGTTATCACGAAGCATCTAAATATTTTGAGGAATATTTAAATCCTAGGTCAGCGCACGGCATCAAGGATTATTTAGAGTTAGACCTAATACCTCGATTAGAAGGGTTATATAGAAAAGATTTAATAGATATTTTGAGAAAAGAAGAATGGAAGGATTTAAAATATACTGCTCCTTTTGTGGACGGAGTGCTTTTATCTCATGGACATTTGGACCATTGTGCTTATATATCTTTCTTAGATGAAAAAATACCTGTTTTTACAAGTGAAACTACAGCGAAAGTATTACGTTCTCTGACTAAAATCCGTCCTAAAGTTTTAGAGAATGAAATATTAGAAGTTAGTGTTCCTCATTCTAAACAAGCAACTAGGAGAAAAAGAAGAAAAAGGGTTATTAACACTATTTCTAATAGCCAACCTTTTACTATCAAGAACCTGACTATTACCCCCTTATTTATTGACCATTCTATTCCGGGGGCAGTAATGTATTTTATTAAAGGAAAAAAGATTAATTTATTGTATTCTGGAGATTTTAGACTTTCTGAGATACCACCAGAACGCCTTCAACGACTGTATCAATTTTTAGCGAAGAAGAAAATAGATGTGTTTTTGTGTGAAGGAACCAGAGTACAGGAGAAAAAAATAGTCAGAGAAAAGGATGTTTATCGTCGGGCTAAATCTATAATAGAAAAAGTTTCAGGTTTAGTTGTTGCAGATTATTCTTTGACAGATATAACGCGCTTTCGCACTTTAGCGGCTATAGCCCGCGAGACAGGCAGAACTATGGTTTTACCCTTTAATTATTTTGGTTATCTGGCCTTTTTGAAAGAGCAGGGCTATACTATTGATGATTTTAAAAATATTAGATTGTATCCCAAGAAAAAAGCAGCTTTGAAACGCTGGGAAAAGGAGTTATTGACAAAGTATCCTGTGGTAGATAAAAAGGATTTAAAAGAGCATCAGAAAAATTTCTTAGTGGTTTTGAATTTCTATCAAATTCAAGAATTAATAGATATTCAGCCCCAGAAGGGTTCTTATTTTCTTCGTGCTATTACAGAACCCCATAGTGAAGAAATGGAAATATCAGAAGGGCGTTTTGCTAATTGGATAGAGCATTTTCAGATGCTGGGTTTAGTTGAGCAGAAATCCTCGAAAGATAAGAAAAATGAGAAAGACAAAAAAGATAAGAGAAAATTTATTAGAACACATATCTCTGGTCATATTTCAGGTAAGGAATTAGAGTTATTTATAAACAAAATTAAACCCCGTTTAGTAATTCCTATTCATACAGAGCACCCGGAGGATTTTCAAAAATTCTGTAAAAATGTATTGATAGTTCGACGGGGAGAAAGCATAGAAGTATAATATATAATGTCACAAATATATGATTATAGACGGAAGAAAATTAGCGCAGGAATTAATTGCTCAAATACAGGAAGAGAGAAAAAAAATTCCTTTTCAGGTGCGGCTGGCGATAGTTATGGTAGGAGATAATCCCGCCTCTCTATCATTTATAAAGCAGAAGCAAAAAGTAGCCACGCGGTTAAATATAGGTTGTCGGGTATATCAACTTCCCTTAAATTTAGATACTAAAGAGTTAAGAAAAAGAGTTTCTCAAATAAGTAAAGTAACTAATAATCGAGGTGTAGTAGTGCAGTTGCCCTTGCCACAGCATATCAGAACTCAGGTAGTACTGAATGCTATTTTGCCCCATAAAGATCCTGATGTTCTGTGTGAGAGAAACTTGGGCAAATTTTACACCGGGAGACTAAAGATATTGCCTCCGGTAATAGCCGCTATTAAATTTATCTTGAATAGACATCAGATAAACCCTGAAGGTAAGAGAGTGTTAGTGATAGGTAGAGGAAGATTGGTGGGTCAGCCGGCGGCTTTATGGTTTATCCACCAAGGAGCGGAGGTAACAG
>JAGGZF010000037.1 GCA_021162155.1 bacterium | reverse complement strand
GGGAAGAATTAGAAAACCAAAGGCAGTCATAGATAAATTCGTAAATGTGCTTCAGTGCTTCTTGTGCTGCTGATAACGATTCCCAAGTAAAAAGCAGAGGAGAACGGTAGTGGCTGTTTAATACTAAGTAGCGAAAGGCAAGAGGAGAAAAACCCTTTTCTTGCAGGTTCTTAATTAAAATAACATTTCCTTCTGATTTTCCCATTCTGGATTTAGATAAAATCAGGAACTCTCCATGGAGCCAAAAATTTACAAATTTTTTTCCTGTAGCGGCTTCTGCTTGGGCTATTTCGTTGGTATGATGAACTGGAATATGGTCTATCCCTCCACAGTGGATGTCTATAGTAGTGGCTTTCTGAGGGACAAATTGATGGTCTACAAAAGCATTAGCAAGATATTTAAGGTTTATAGCAGTGCATTCAATGTGCCATCCCGGAAATCCTTTACCCCAAGGAGAATCCCATTCCATTTGCCTTTTTACATTAGGGGGAGAGAATTTCCATAGAGAAAAATCGGTAATATTTTTCTTTTCTGGAGAGAATTCTATTCTGGCTCCGGCTTTCAGAGTTTTCTGAAGTTCAGCAAAGGTCTTCCCAGCAAGTTTGCCGTAATCTTTCAATTTGGCAGTATTAAAATAAATTCCGTCAGAAGTTTTGTAAGTAAACCCTTTCTTCTCTAATGTTTTTATTATTTCTATATCTTCCGCTATATGGTCTGTTGCTTTGGCAACAATATCAGGAGGGATTATATTTAATTTCTGTAAATCCTGAAAAAATGCTTTAGTATAGAATTCTGCTATTTGCCAAGCACTCTTTTTCTCTTCTCGTGCTGCTTTTTCAACTTTATCTTCACCAGTATCGGCGTTAGAAGTAAGGTGCCCTACATCTGTAATATTCATCACATGTTTTACTTTATATCCGTTATACAGAAGAGTTCTTTTAAGGACATCTTCAAAAATGTAAGTTCTTAGATTACCTATATGAGCATAGGAATAAACAGTAGGGCCACAAGTATACATTTTTACTAAGTTATCTTCTTGTGGCGAGAAAAGTTCTTTTTTTCTACTGAGAGTATTAAAAAGATATAGGGGAGGCATATAGATATCAAATTAAATTAATCTTCTCTGGCGTAAATAAAGATAAATTAGAAAAGAGGGGATAAGAGACAGGGAAATTATTTTGTAAAAATCGTTAGCAGAACCAACAAGAGGCAGAATTTTAGTATTCATTTGATAGATAGAAATAATTAGAAGAGTGGGCCAAGTAGTAAAAGAAATTATAGTATAAATCCTAGTTAAATTATTTATTCTATGCTCTATATAGGAATTATTAGTTTTTTCTAAAGATTCTATAGTGTCTTTGAAATTTTCTATTATATTTTCTACCCTTAATCCATCTCCTATTAGGTCTTGAAAATAAGGGGTTGTTTCTTCACCCAGTAATCTTGGTCCCTGTCTGCCCAGAGAAGATAAATCTTCTTTGAGATAGCGAAGGATTCTTCTGAAGTTTAGAATATCTCTTTTAACGAAAGAGAGCATAGGAATAACTTCTTGGTGTTTTCCCTGAAAGATACCATTTTCTATTTTCTGTAATTTTTCCTGTATATGAGCGACTTGCCTCATAGCAAAAATAAGAAAATGTTCTAATATGAAATATAGCAATTTAGCAGTGTCTTGGAGATATTCTTCCTCAAAGTTTCGGCTATAAATTTTTTCCAATAACTCTTGGAACGCTTCTGTCAAGGGGTCGTAAGAAATAGTTATCAGGAAATTTTTAGAAAGCAATATGTCCATCTCCCAAGGAACAGAAATCTGTTTTCCGGAATCCCAGATGGGAAAGTGAGTGACCACAAAGATATAATCGTTATATACTTCGGCTCTGTTTCTTTGAGAGTAAGTTTCTAATTCTCTTAAAACTAAAGGGTGAAAAGAGTGGAAATTTTTAAGATAATTTATATCTTCTTTTGATGGTTGAATGATATTAATCCAGCTGATTTTTCCCTTGAATTCTTGTCTCATAATGTTTAGATTATTTTTATTTAGATACCTGCAATAATTGTAGCACTTGTTCTAATAACTGGCAACAGGCGGAGTGGAAAGTCAGGGGATAAAATAATCTATAAATTAGCATTCTTGACTTTAAAGTGCTAATGCGTATAATAATAAAAGAGATATTAAGAGGAGAGTATGAGAAGACAGAAAGAAATCAATAAAAGAAAAAACAGACATCACTGGATTTTAGAGAAGTTGATACAAGCGTATATTGAAGAAGGAAGGCCGATTGCCTCTCGGTTTTTAGTGATGCATTGTAAAGTAAATTTTAGTCCGGCTACAATCCGTAATGACTTCCAAAAATTAACAGAGGAGGGGTATTTGTACAAATTTCATTTTTCCAGTGGAAGAGTTCCTACTGATAAAGCATGGGAGTTTTTCTTACAAGCAAGAGAGAAAGAGGGTGCTATAGAAAATTGGGAAAGAAAGTGGTTAAATAAAATAAAGAGCAAGGCAAGGGTATTGCAGGATGGAGAGAAAACTTTATCCTTTCTGGCTGAGCAGTCCCAATCTTTCAGTTTTTGTTATTTTCCTCAAAAAGACAGGTTAATAAGATGCGGTTGGAAATATATTTTATTGAGTGTCTCTTCAGAATCAGAGAAAATCATTTTACCAGAACTTCAGAAGATAGCAGATTTTATAGAGCATTTTGAACAACGAATTAAGGAGATAGAGATAAAAAGAAATCCCTTGATATTATTAGGGCGTTATAATCCTATTTTACCTTCTGAAAGGTTTAGTGCAATTTTATGGAGAAAACCTAAGAGGGATAAAATTTTAGGCATCATAGGTAATAAAAGAATGCCTTATGATAAAAATATTGGTCTTCTAAGGGCAATAGCCAGAATTTATTAAATAAATATTATGACAGAAAAAAAGCAATCTTCACTAAAAGAAGAACAAAAAAAGCTTAAAGATTTAGAGAAATTGAAAAGAGAAAGAGATCAGTATTTGGCTGATTGGCAGAAAGCGAGAGCAGAATTAATTAATTATAAAAAGGAAGAGGAAAAGAGGTTGCAGCAGGTGATCAGATTTGCTAATGAGAGGAAAATAAAAGAGTTGATTGCTATCTTGGATAATTTTGATTTAGCACTCCAATCTATTCAGAATAGTTTTAACAGAGATAAAAAAGAAGAGAAATTTATTAAAGGTTTAGTTTTAATAAAAAGTCAGATAGAAGATTTATTAAAGAAAGAAGGGGTAGCAGAGATTCCAGCGGCGAAAGGAGAGAAGCCGGATATAAAATATCAGGAGATAGTATCAGAGGTGACAACTTCAGAAGTTCCGGAAGGAACAATAGCAGAGATATTTCAGAAGGGATATACATTTAATGGGAAAGTAATCAGGCCGGTTAGGGTAGCAATAGCCAAAAGTGAAAAAAAGAATAATATAGATACTAAAAATTAAATTAAAAATTAAAAAAT
>JAGGZF010000028.1 GCA_021162155.1 bacterium | reverse complement strand
TTCTTTCTTAATTTCTAAACCCTTTAAACCTAAATTCTCTTCTAACATTAATCTCCTTTCATAAGGAGAAACACGCAATATGTCTTCTACCGAACCTTGGTTTATTATAGAAAATCCTCTTACTCCTAATTTGGCAGACAAAATAAGCTCACTTATATCTTTTAAGCGACAGGGTTGACGATTCAAATAATAAAAGTTATTACCATCTTTATCTATTCTTCTGCGAATACTTACTTCGGTATAATCTACTGGAAATATTTTAGAAGAATTATCAAATACCAACTCTACTTCTGCAAATCCGGCAGAAGCATCTCTGCTGGTAAAGATTAAATTACTGCCTTTTTCTATTCTGATATTCTTAAAACTTTGCTCTCCTAAAGCCCACCTTACTGCATCTACTATATTAGATTTCCCAGAACCATTAGGTCCTACAATAGCAGTAATCTTATCCGGTAAATCTATAACGGATGTTTTATAAAAAGACTTAAAATTTTTCAGAACTATTCTGCTTAAAAACATATCATTATTCTTTTAGACCCACCCCTTTTTAATAAGGGCCCGTTTAGCTGCTTCTATTTCTGCCTCCCGTTTAGATTTCCCTTCCCCGGTGGCTATTAAATCTTTTTTCCAAAATACCCCGGCCTTAAAATGTTTAGCATGGTCGGGCCCCCAAGAAGAAAGAATTCGATAAACAGGAGTAATACCCACTGTTGCTTGGCTTCGTTCCTGAAAAATACTTTTTGGGTCCTTAATAGTACTCTTCTGTAATAAAAACTCTATTCTGCCTAAAATATTTTTTTCCACGAATTCCCGAGCCGCTTTTATCCCTTGATCCAAGTAAAGAGCGCCAATAAGCGCTTCTACCGCATCTGCCAATAAAGAACTCTCCCGGGATAAAAGATGTTTTTCTCCCTTAGAAAGGAGTATATATTTCTCTAAATGAAGATTGCGGGCTATCTCTAAAAGAGTTTCTGTTCTAGTCAAAGCCGCTCTTATCACAGTCAATTCTCCCTCTTGGCGAGAAGGGAACTTTTTTATTAAATAATCGCTTACTATAAATTCCAACACCGCGTCTCCTAAAAATTCTAATCTCTCGTTGCTACGAAAAGGCCAATCTTTGTGTTCGTTAACAAAAGAGCTATGAGTAAGAGCTTCTTTTAGGTAATCTATATTCTTAAAATGTATTTGTAATTTTCGAGATATCTCTTCAAAGTTTTTCATCTTTCTTTACTGCTTCTAACTGGCGGAAGATGGTGCCCAATACACCATTCACAAAACGAGAAGAAGAATCACTACCAAATGCTTTAGCTAATTCTACCGCCTCATTAATAGCCACTTTATGAGGAACTTCCTTCTCGTCCCCAAAGACCAATTCAAAAATGCCAATTCGCAAAATATTTCTGTCTATAATATTTATCTGCTCAAATGGCCATTGAGGTGCTCCGCTGACTATCAGTTTATCTATCTCTGGTAAATGCTCAATAATTCCTTGAAGCAACTTTTTAGGATAATCAAAATTTTCCAATCCGGCACCAAAATTTTTCAAATTACGCTGAAAGATCTTCCAGAGAACCTGAGTATCTGCTTCTTTATCTAAAAAATCCCACTCGTAAAGAGATTGAAGAACTAAAGAGCGCGAAAGATGCCTGGAACCCATAAATATTTATTATTGTTGTAAATCTTTTTCCTTTTGTTTCTTTTCCTTTTTAGTCAAGCCCCGAAATACATCTATCACCTCTTTATCTTTATAATAGCCACAATAAGGACAAACTCGATGAGGTAAAATCTTTCTTCCGCAGTGAGGACATTTAATAAAAATTCGGCTGTTCAAAGCCATATGAGACCTACGTTTATTTACTCTGGATCGAGTATGATGCCTAGAAGGTAATCCCATATTTTTCTTCCAGTAAAAATTTCTTTAAAAGAATACCAGATTTCTAGAGATAAAGCAAGATAAATTAGTCAATGAACTATAAAATGTTTAAGAACTATACTATAATCTTTAGCCAAATATCCCGATTTAACTTCAAACGGAAAATATTCTCTTCTTTGGGAATTTCCTCTCTGACTTTTAGAGAAATAGCACTAACCTCTCGGGTAATTCTCTCTTTATTTTTCAATATAACTTCTTTCAAATCACAATCTTTAGTATAAAATTCTAAACTTACTTTATCCCGGGGTGTTAATCCTTGTCGTTTTCTAATAACCTGAATCTGCCTGTTTATTTCTCTTAATAATCCTTCAGTAATAAGTTGAGGAGTAAGAGTAGTATCCAATTGGATTTCCTTTTTTATTTGCTCATCAAAAATAATTTCTTTTACATTTATTTCTTCTTTTAATAACTGGAGTAATTCTTTTTTTCGTGGCACTGATATCTTTTTAGTATTAATAATTAATGCCTTTAGCGGTTGTCTTACCTTAATTCCTAACTCCGCTCTCCTAGCTAAAGCTTTAGAAGCTATTTCTCTTATCTCTTCCATTTCTTTCTCTAATTCCAAATCTATTAATCTTCTGTTTTCTTGAGGATAATCTAATAAATGAACTGAAGAAACTTCAGAAGAATTTTTCAGATTTTGATATAGATACTCTGCCCAAAAAGGAATAAAAGGAGCTGCTATCTGAGAAAAAACAAAGAGAACATATCCTAAAGTATTCCGGGCTTCTTGATTATCTTCTTGTTTTAATCTTTCTCTAGACCTTCTTAAATACCACCGAGAACAATCATTTATAAAATCACGTAATCCCTGAGCCGCTCTTCTTAACTCATATTCTTCCATTGCTTTTTTAGTGTTTGCTATTAAAGAATGCAACTTGGAAACTATCCATCTGTCTAAAATATGACGAGAGTTAAACTCTTTAGGTTTTCCTTCTCCGGCATATAATTTGTAGAATCTATATATATTCCAAGTCAGCAACAAAAATTCTCGGAAAACCTCTGCCACTCCCTTCTCTGAAAAATTCAAATCTTCAGCCCTCATAGCAGGAGAAGACAAAAGATAAAAACGCAAAGCGTCTGCTCCATACTTATTAATAATATCATTGGGGTCAGGATAGTTTTTAAGCCTTTTGCTCATTTTTTGGCCATTTTCTGCTAATACTATTCCATTCACAATCACATTCAAAAATGCCGGCTGATTAAATAGTGCTGTTGATAACACTAATAAAGTGTAGAACCAGCCCCTGGTCTGATCTATGCCCTCGGCTACAAATTGTGCTGGAAAAACTCGAGAGAACTTTTTCTGATTTTCAAAGGGATAGTGGAGTTGGGCGTAAGGCATAGATCCAGACTCAAACCAACAATCAAAAACTTCTTTTACTCTAACCATCTCTCCTCCACATCGGGGACAGCGAATTTTAATTTTATCTATATAAGGCCTATGGAGATCTACTGCTCCATCTTGATTCCGGGGCCAACTTTCTACAGGAATCTCTCCCCACTCTCCCAATCGTGGCCTGTAATCATTTAATAAGGTAGCCAAGACATCTTGATGGGAAATCACTAAAATATTTTTTCCTTGATACTTCTGTTTAATCTCCAAGAGTGCCTGATAAAACCTTCGTCGCACTGAAGTTAAGCTCTCCACCTGAGGAACATCCTTGATATACCTCTCTTCCCAAGAAGAATATAATTGCTCATATTCTTTAATATTCTTTCCATTATAAGGACCAAAATCTATCTCTCGCAAACGAGGTTCATAAATAATATTAACTTTTAATATAGAAGCAACTAACTCCGCAGTTTCTTTTGTTCTGGTGATATCAGAAGCAACTATAATATCTATTTTTTTCTTTCGAAGTTGACGAGCGGCCCTTAATACCTCCTTTTTTCCTTTAGGGGTTAGGTGAGAAACTTTCTTCTCGGGCCAAGAAGAAAGATAATCAAATATATTAGATTCTGCTTCTCCGTGTCTTAGATAATAGAAATGAGTAGATACTATTGCTTTTTTTTGTAGTTCCTCCAAAGACCCAATAACCTCTCGATGATGACATTTTTCACACTCCCAAATAGGTATCGGAGTTCCCCAATATCTAGACCGGGAAACAGCCCAGTCCTTTGCCTCTTCTAACCATTTACCAAAACGTCCCTGCTTAATGTATTGAGGTACCCAATGAATTCTTTGATTATTCCTTATTAAATTCTGCTTTAAAGCAGTAACTCTAACAAACCAAGACGAAGTAGCATAATTAAGTAAAGGGCTATCACATCTCCAGCAAAAAGGATAATTATGTTTAACTTCCTCTGTGGAGAAAATTCTCCCTTTTTTGTAAAGCCAATCAATTATTTCTCTGTCAGTGCGAGACGGATCTTCTTTCGGCTTTACCTCTCTTCCAGCCCAATCTGTAATCTCTTTTGTAAAACGACCGTCAGGGCTAACATGCTGAATAAAAGGTAATTTTTCTTTTTGTCCTAATAATAAATCCTCTTCTCCAAATGCTGGAGCAATATGTACTATACCGGTTCCCTCTTCTAAAGTTACAAAATCTGCCCCATAAACTTTCCATCCATTTTCTTTATTTTGTAGATTCTCTTTAGTCCAAAAATAATCAAAAGGTGGTTCATACTCTATTCCTTGTAACTCTTTACCAGAAAACTTCTTTAATATTTGGTAATCTTTCTGTAAAACAGAAGTTCTATCTTCGGCTATAATATAATATTCTCCTTGACTTCCTTCAGTTTTTACTTTTACGTAAGTTGCCTGAGGATTGACAGCTAAAGCCACATTACCGGGTAAAGTCCAAGCAGTGGTAGTCCATGCTAAGAAAAATGTGTTTTTCTCTTTCTTAAGAGGGAATTTAACTATTACTGCTATATCTTTCGTTTCTCTGTACCCTAAACTAACCTCAAAATTAGAGAGCACTGTTCCACAGCGGGGACATAGGTGCATACTTTTATATCCCTGGTATACCAAGCCCTTCTTCCACAATCTTTGGAATACCCACCAGATAGATTCCATATAATCCAAATCCATCGTTTTATAGGGGTGATCCATATCTACCCAGCGTCCTATACGAGGGATAAAACTCTTCCATTCCTTCACATATCTCAATACTTCCTCTCGGCAAGTTTCATTGAATTTCTCTATTCCTATTTTCTCTATCTCTTTTTTACTTTTTAATCCCAGTTTTTTCTCTACTAAATTTTCTATAGGTAAGCCGTGACAATCCCATCCCCATTTTCTCTCTACTCGGTAGCCTCTCATAGTCCAAAACCGAGGAATTGCATCTTTCATCACCGAAGCCAAAATATGACCATAATGAGGAGTACCAGTAGCAAAAGGAGGGCCATCGTAAAAAGAGTAAATTCTCTTAGGGCTCCTCTGTTCTACTGATTTTTCAAAAATTTTATTCTTTTCCCAAAATCGTAATATTTTTTTCTCGTTTTCTGGAAAAGAAAATTCCATATGTGATAATTAATAAATACCTAAATTTTACATTTTAGTAATGACCGGCATCCCTAACAAGTAAAATCCTCTACGCAAAATATAAGAGGTAGCCAAAGTCAGCTGTACCCTTTTACTCCTATCCTCTTCTGGTGCTTTAAGAATAGGAAACTGCTGATAGAAATAATTATATAGAGAAGAGAGGTTGTATAAGTAATCACATAAAAGATTAGGGGCAAATTTCTCTGCTGCTACTTGAACAACATCCGGAAACTTCACCAAAGTTCGCAGAAGGACAATTTCATCTTTGTTTAAACTTATCCCTTTCTTTAATTTTCCTAATCTTACACCCTCCTTCTGTGCTTTTTGTATAATACTATAACAACGAACATAGGTATATTGCAAATAAGGGCCGGAATTACCCTGAAGGTTCAAGATTTTCTCCCAATCAAAAATTATATCCTTGGAATAATGATAAGAAAGAATATTATATTTTATTCCTCCTATACCTATTGCGTGTGCTATCTCTTTTTTCTCTGAACAGGAAAGGCGTCTTTTTGTTTCAGATTTCTCCATTAACTCTTCAGATTTTCTTATTGCCTCGTTTAGAACTTTCTCTAAAGAAATAGTTCTCCCTAACCGAGTAGAAAATTTTCCTTCTTTATCTCTTATTAATCCATGCGCTATATGTACTAATTTAACTTCATCCCATTTTAATAACTTCACTGCCTGAAATAACTGCCGGAAGTGTAAAGATTGATCTGCGCCTACCTCATAAATAATCATCTTAGGGTGCCACTTCTTTAATCTATATTTAACAGCAGCAAGGTCTCGCAAGAAATAAGTAGTACTCCCATCAGACTTCAACAAGAGAGCAGGAGGAAGGTTAGAATCAGGAAACTCCATTATTAAAGCACCTTCGCTTTTTTTAGCCAAACCTTTCTTTTGTATTTCTCGAAGTAAAATACGCGCCTTCCTGCTATAAAAACTCTCTCCAATACTATAATCGAATTTTATAGATAACAACTTATAAATTCTATTAAATTCTCGCAAACTAAGAGAGAGGCATAATTTCCATATCTGTAATGCTTTTTTCTCTCTTTTTTCCAATCTCCGAAACCACTCTTTTGCCTGCTCCTTGAGTTGAGGATTCTCTTCCAATTGTTTATGGAACTCCACATACATTCTCTCTAAATCTTTTATGGTTAAATTCTGTAAAATTTCTTTCTGGTCTCTTCTGTTCTTCCCTTCTATTAACTTATTAATTTGATAAATCAAAATCCCAAACTGAGTTCCCCAATCTCCTAAATGATTATCTCCAATACATTTCCATCCTCTATAACTATATAAATTGTATAATGCCTGACCTATCACGGTAGACCTTAAATGCCCTATACCGAAAGATTTGGCTATATTAGGTGAAGAATAATCTATCACCAGATTTCTTCCTGTTTTAGGTATCACATAGCCGTATCTATCTCTCTGCCGTAATATTGTCTGTAAGGATTGTAATAGATAATCAGGGGACAGATAAAAATTAATATATCCTTTTGTCGCTTCTATTTGGGAAAAGAAATTATTCCCTTGGGGTATCTGCCTTAACTCCGAAGTAAGAATAGAGCCCACTTTTTCAGGAGCAACATTAGATAACTTTGCTATCTTAAAAGGTAAATTAGAGTTATAATCCCCAAACTCTTCTTTATCAGAAATTTCCACAGAAATTAGGGATAAAGGTATGTCTCTTTTGTCTTTATTAGATAGAGGGGCAACAGAAAAACCCGGCAATAGTTGTTTTTGAATTGCGTTTTTTAGCGCTTGCTGTAGCAATTGTTGTATAACTAACAACATATTCTCTTTTAAGTTTAGCAAAGTTTCTGGTAAAATAAAAGAAAAATGGAAATATTAGCGACCAACAAGAAGGCCTCGTGGAACTACCACATATTAGATACTATTGTTGCCGGAATAGTGTTGCGTGGTGCTGAAGTAAAGGCAACTAAAAATAAAAAAATAGATATTAGTGGAGCCTATGTTATAATTAGAAAAGGAGAGGCATTCTTAATTAATGCCTCAATAGCGCCTTATCAACCCAATAACCCTAGTGCCTTCTACGATCCCAACAGAACAAAAAAACTTCTCTTAAAGAAGCGAGAAATTCAACACCTTTCCCAAAAAATAAAAGAAAAAGGGTTGACTTTAATACCCTTAAAGGTGTATAATGATAAGGGATTAATTAAGATAGAATTAGGATTAGCAAAAGGAAAACGCTCTTTTGACAAGAGAAAACAACTTAAAGAAAGAGAAATTAAAAGGAAAATCGCCCGGGCAAAAAAGGAAAATATCTTCTAATTGGGGATGTACAGGAGTTGATAGAAAGAGAGTTTCTAATAAGGCGAACTGAGGAGGCTCCGTCACCTCATTAAACAACGGGGCGGCATAATATAAATGCCAACAAAACTCCTGCTTACGCCTACGCTTAATTTAGGCTAAGCAAATCCCTTTCTTAGGGACTCTCTGAAGAAGATCCTCGATATTCTCCAGAGAGACCATTATCGAGGTATATCAGAACAAATCTTATCCTGATTGTTCTGATGAATTCATTAAGGATAGGGTTAAGAACAGGTTTGTTTAGTTTTCCTGCTTAACCTCTATAAAACTAAACTATGTTCGTAGAATTATTAGAAACTTTCTCTTTCTACACGCGAGTTCGAATCTCGCCATCTCCACTATAAAAAACTAAATAAAATACCTTGCCTCACGAACAAATTCGACTTATAGATGAAAATGGGAAACAGCTGGGCCTCTTCTCTTATGAAGAGGCTCTCAATTTAGCCAAAAGTAAAAACTTAGATTTGTTTTTAATTACCAAAAAAGTAGATCCACCAGTATACCGCTTGGGAAATGCTGATAAATTAAGATATGAACAAGAGAAAAAGTTAAAGAAAAAAAAGGCACAAGTAAAACAATCTCTGCCTAAAACAATCAGAATAGGATATAATGAAGCCCAACACGACTTAATAACCAAAGCTAAAAAAGCTGAAAAATTTCTGGAACAAGGAAAAATTTTAACCATTCAATTGCGACTTAGAGGGAGAGAAAAAAGACACTTTAGTTTGGCCAAGGAAAAAATAGAATATTTTATATCTCTAATTCAGGTACCATACAAAATAGTGCAACCCCTCAAAAAATCACCGTTTGGTTTCATCATCTCTCTTAAAAAACAGTAAAGTATCAGATTGATATGTCAACTACAATGGGAAAACATTTGGTAGAGAAAAGAATAAAAATTACTAAAAGAGGTAAAATTTTAAGACGCTCTTCTCATATAGGGCATAATTTAAGCAAGAAGACACCAAAAGTTAAACGACAAAAACAAAAGTTAATCAGCATTGAACATCACAGAAAAAACATTTATAAAATACTACACTAATATCTATTATGGTTAGAGTTAAAAGAGGTACTATCTCTCATAAAAGAAAAAAGAAAGTTCTCCAATATACCAAAGGATTCCGTTATGGAAGGAAATCCAAATATCGTTTAGCAAAAGAGGCGTTGCTTCATGCTTGGACTCATGCTTTTATTGACAGAAAAAAAAGAAAGAGAGACAAAAGACGCTTATGGACTATTAAAATCAACGCTGCCCTCAGAGAGCAAAACCTATCTTATAGTAAATTCATTAAAAAATTAAAAGATAATAAAATAGAATTAAATCGTAAAACCCTCTCTCAGTTAGCAGAAGATTATCCTGCGATATTCCAAAAAATAGTCCAAGAAGTATCTAAATAATAGACAAAAATAAGAATGAGTTCTTAAAGCCCTCTTTTCTCAAAAGAAGGGCTTTTTTCTTTTTACCCCATCTCCATCCACCTGTTTTTCCATCAGAACGAATAACTCTGTGACAGGGAATTTTCTTCCAGTTATCATTACGATGAAGTATATTGCCCACTGCTCGATAAGCCCGGGGGCTTCCAGCCAATTGAGCAACTTCTTTATAAGTTAATACTTTACCCCGAGGAATCCGGGACACTATTTTCAGAACTTTTTGAGCAAAGGAATTTTTCTGCCTCATCTATTAATTTTCTGCTATTTTTAAATTTAATAATTTTTTTAGCCTGTACGGGGTTAACCCAGCGATATCCCAAGTGTTCTGAAGATACCCTCACGTTCCCTTCAGAAACTTCTGCTAAATAAAATATAACTTTTTTTCTAATCAATGCTGAACCCTGCCTAAAGTAATATTGTATTTCTTTAGTAAATCCGGGAATCAATCTACTTATCTTTAACCCTGTCTCTTCTCTTGCTTCCCTTAAAGCCGCCTCTGAAGGACTTTCCCCTTCTTCTAAATGTCCTTTAGGAAACTCCCAATAATCCTTCCCGGTAATGCCGGGATAATGTAGGAGAAGATATTTTCTTCCTTGCGGAGTAGTTTTGAAGATTAATATACCAGCTGATATCTCTTCTCTCATTAGTTTAAGATTTTATGGCAAAGAAATATTTTACCGGAGTTTTTGCTTTTTTATAGAAATGTTTCTTCAAAGAATACAAGGTGAAGAAACTAATTATTTGAACAATGGTCACAGCCACAAATACGGCAGGAAAACCAAATGCTAAAGCAAAAGAAGAACCTATTAAAATAGCCACTGCAGAACCTAAATTAAAACCAGTACTATTCAGAGCCCACTGAAAACTTACTCTTTTAGGGTTTACATGACGAGTAAATAATGAGTTCCAAGATGGCACCCAAAAAGCATCACCAATAGCATACAAAAAAAATACCAAATATAGTTCAAAGGGAGTTTTAGTAAAAATCAAGAGAAAAGGAACTAAACTTACTAAAAACTGGCCAGCCAATAAAGCAGTGTAATCATCCATCTCTCCTTTCATTCGGTCTAAATAATCAGAAATAAATAGCTGAAGTACTGCCTTAACAACCCAATAAATAAAATAGGCAATGCCAATTGTTTTAACATTGGCTCCATTTATATTTCTGACTACATATAGAGCAAAAATAGGATTAACAAAAGCCCAACCCGTAGTGTTTATAATATTCGTTAATAATAACCTGCCAGTAATAGGATTTATTTTTTCTTTCCATAATTGAGAGATAGTAAACATATTTTTTATTTCTTTTTATTTAATTTTATTTTACCATTAATTATTGTAAATACAGCACAAGACCCCCTGCCGATTTTATCCTCTAAAATACTCTCTGCTAAGGGCTCTTTAATAAAGTGGCGAATAACAGAATTTAAGGGCCTGGCACCAAAAATAGGATTATAACCTAATTGGGCTATTTTTTCTATTACTTCATCTGTAAATTCTATTCTGATATTTTTATTTTCTCTCAAAGACCTAGCAAAAATAGATAATTTTAACTTAACTATCTCCTTCAAATTCTCCGGAGATAACGGTCTAAAGACCACCACTTCATTAAATCTGTTCAGTAATTCTGGCCTAAAGTAATCTGTAAGTTTTTTCTTCAACCTTTCAGTAAGCACTTGAAATGGAGTTCCTTTCTCTATTTCCTGTTTGATATAATCTGATAGAGCATTGGAGGTGGCTATAATTATAGTGTTGGTAAAATCTATTACCCTGCCCTGATTATCAGTCAACCTGCCTTCGTCGAAGACCGAAAGAAACAAGTTAAGAATATCAGGATGCGCTTTTTCAAATTCATCCAACAATATCAGAGAAAAGGGATTTTTCTTCACTGCTTCTGTTAACGCTCCCCCGATTTTCCCGTCAGGGCTGCCTATAAACTGAATCAAACTTTCTCTAAACTGATATTCAGCCATATCAAATCTAATCATTGTCTTTTCGCTCCCAAAATATATTCTGGCTAAAGTTTTGGCTAATTCTGTCTTTCCCACTCCGGTAGGTCCTACAAATAAGAATACTGCTATGGGCTTTCTTTCGGTAGATAGACCTGCCCGATAGGTACGAAGCGCATTAGCCACTAATTTTACCGCTTCTTCCTGATTAATAAGATATTGATGTATTAATTTCTCTAATTGTAATAATTTCTGTTTTTCCTGTAAGCCCTCCACCTCTAAAGGTATCTTCGTCTTTACACTTACTAAATTAACTATATCTTGTTCAGTTACTATTTTTTTTCTTTGTCTTTTCGCTCCTTGTAGGGCCTCGGTCAGAATTGCCTCTGCTGAAGAAGGTAAGGGTATTTGAGAAAAATAACGCACCGCTAAAGAGGTTGCTCGCTTAATAGCCCTATAACTAACTCTAATTTTTTCTTTACTTTCCCAATCCAAACTTTTATAAGCCAAAATTTGGATTGCTTCTTCAG
>JAGGZF010000020.1 GCA_021162155.1 bacterium | reverse complement strand
TATAAAAGTGATTTTTCCTCAATTATGGGTAAAACCCGGAGAATTTGTTCTCTTAGAGAGGACTAATGATGACACTTTGCCTTATCTCAAAGCAGACTTTATTTACACTGGTTCTCTGTCTAATAAAGGAACTGATTTGCGCTTGTTTGACGATAACTGTCTTTTACAGGATGAAGTTTTGATGGGTAGTGGATGGGAGGCTGGAGATAATGAGAGTAAAAGAACAATGGAAAGAAAATCTGATTTTTCTTGGCAGACCAGTGCTCAACCGGGTGGAACTCCTAAAGCAGAAAATAGCGCTGGTTTTACTGTTAATGAAAATTCGGATAATAATTCGGATAATAATTCAGAAAATAATAAAAATAATAATGGCAGTGGAGGAGCCCCTTTACCTCAGATGACAACAACTACTACTACGACAACTACTACAAAACCTAATTATCCTTCCTTATTAATAAATGAAATTCAGGTGGCAGGGGAAAATTCTTCGGGTAAGATATTGGCTTATGAGGAGTTTATAGAGTTATATAATCCTAATAATCAGACAGTGGATTTAACGGGCTGGTATTTACAGAGAAAGACGCAACAGGCAACAGAGTTTTCTTCTCTAGTGCCTGCCCGACTATTAGAAGGGAAAAATATCCCTGCTCATAATTATTTTTTGATAGTTAATGCCTCTAGTACTTACGCTCAATTAAACACGGATAATGTAATAATTACAAATTACAGCATAACAGATAACAATACTATTGTTCTGAAGAATCCTAATAGAGAAATAGTGGATAAAGTGGGTTATGGAGAAGCAACTGATTGCGAAGGAAGGTGCGCTGTTAATCCTAAACCGGGAAGAAGTATTTACAGAAAAACTGTTTCTGATGTTCCCTTAGATACAAACAATAATAGTGATGATTTTCAGGAAGGTTGTCCCTCTCCTTTAGGTAATGTTATTACTTGTTCTTCAGAAGATAATGGTAGCGCTGAGAAAGAAAAACAGGATTGGATTCAAGATTTTTCTTGGCATCCTTTTACTGCTGATGGGCCCCCGGTGGTTGATTTCACAATTAAAAATTATCCTTTTATTTCTGACGCTACTAATACCGATAATATTTTTTGGGCAGTTGTATTTTATCTAAATCAGGAAGTTCCTGGCGCCTCTTCTACTATCCCTGTGTATTTAGGAGACAAGAATCTATGGGAGATTTCAGGGGATAGTGATTACAGGGCTTTATTATTGTCTTATCCTAATTATGCTAATTCTTCTCAAGTTGGCTCTCTTATTTTTACTACTGACGAAGATATGGCGGCTAATTCTGCTGCTCCCAGAAAGTTAGCGTATAGATTAGACACTTTACCTACAGATAATCATTTTGTTGTAGAAATTCAGGACGCTACTAAAGGAACAACGCAGTTTAATAGTGAGGATTATGTTACTATTGGGATTTACTCTTACGATAAAAATTTAAATTCTTACCTGCGTTTAGTTGCTGTGGATAACCACCACTATCATTTTCAACCGGATAATTTTTATCATAATCCTGCAGCAGTTTCTGATTTTTCTGTTAGTTTCTCTTCACAGGAAAGCGTCACAGAGGCAACTCTTACCCCTGATTTAATGAACTCTTTTCTCTATCTTTCTTGGGCACCTGCTACTGATAAGGATAAGAATGACACTCTTTCTTATGAAATTCATTATACCTTAAAGAAAGGAGGAGATGATTTAGAAAACAATGATTTAACTAAGCAAAGTTGGAGTTGGTCAAGCGCTCATAGTTTATCAGGAGAACTTTCTTTTTCAGAGGAAGAAAACAGATTTTATATGGAAGTTCCCTTAAGTCAACTTTCTCTTAACACAGACATTAAAGAAACCGTTTCTTATTACCTTGCCTTACGGGCAAGGGATAAATATGGCCTTATTTCATCTTTATCTCCTGTACAAGAAATTAGATTTCTTCCTTCTAAAACAGAAGAGTGTGATAATTACTTTAGTAATGTTCAGTGGTATTTTGAGGATGATAAACTTTATGTAGAATTTGATATTTCTGCGACAGCAGACAATCCGGAGAACTTTTCTCGTGCCTATCAGGTTATAAGAGTTGCTTGGGATTATGAGTCGGGATTACATCCTATAATTCAGGATATTTCTTCTACCAAACAAATGCTGTATTTTCGGAGAGCAGATGCTACTTATTCAGGAGGAGAATTACGGGGAGATGTTGAAGATTGGGCTTTCTCTTTGTTAAAAATATGGAAGGGAGAAGTTTTACCGGGGCATTATAAGATTTTAGTGAAAACAATTTGTTTTCCAGAAGTGCCAAGAGAAAGTTTTTCCTGTGTATCCGCTACTCGGGAAGCACTGGAAACAAAGTTAGAAAAATACCATAAGACACTGGAGGATTTATATTTAATTATGGCTTATGGAGTTTACGGATGTGAGGGTTCGCAAAGAAAATGGTTTGTTCCTCAAGCAGATTCTTCCTTTACTGTAGTTCCTTGGGGAAGATAGTAATTCTAAAAACACCGCTAAAGAGCGGTGTTTTTAGAATAATAATCCCTTAGCGCTTTAGTGGTTGAGGCGGAGGAGGGAGAATGTAAATATCAGTAGCGTGATAGTAATTGATATAGGAAAGATTATGAGGATGAGTGATATCTCCTTTAATTTTTACTAAACTAAATCTTCCTATATCATCCCAAGATGCCTCTTGGTTATCGTGCCAACCCTGAAACATAATTTTAGTACTAGAAGAAACAGTGATTCCCGGATGTTGAAGATTAGGTAGGACTACTGTGATATATCTATTATTGTTACTTCCTGCTCTTTTTTCTATTACCAAAGCCCGAGGAAACACAAACGATGCAGGAGTCGGAACTGTCGGCCTTGGTATGGGTATAGCCCCAGTACAGCGCCAATTTACTTCAGCAGTTTTGTTATCTACTGAAACTACACAAGCAGGATTACATCCTTCTTTTGGTTCATCAGGAATAAATCCTAACCACCAAGTTCCTGTTATAGAATTACATGATTTCTCCTTTGTTATATCAATAGTTCCTCCTGTACAATCTCTCTGAGCAATAGTTAATGCTTCCTCTAATGTTAGTTTATTGCCTGTTTTACGAGAAATACAATAACGGTGAAGATTAGTGGTTGGGGTAGCTCTTGTGGTTACAGAGGAGGTTACCGTAGTAGTAGGAGCAGGAGAGAGTATGAATACTTTCAGCGCTTTGTAGATAGTAGTTCTATTAGAAGGAATAGTTGCTAGAGTTGTTATAACTTCTGCTGTTACTCTGACTCTATAATTTATAGCCAATGCACTAAAGGGAACTATTTCATATTTTCCTTCTGCTACTTTGTGAAGGAATTCTGTTTTATTAGTGACTATAAAGGTTATGTATCTAGGGGCAGGTCTGGAAGAAAAAGCAATGGTCCCAAACAAGTATTCATACCAAGGTATGCTTCTTCTGATAGTAAAACTGCTTTCATTGATGGAAACAACACTCCCTACAAAGTTAGCAGAATATCTTAAGTTGCTTCTTTGAGCAAGAACAGGGTTGGTAGTGAGAACCAATCCCAAAATGATTATAGAGAGAAGAATTGATTTGTTCATATTAATTGGGTATTTATGTTTTTCTATTTTTAGATTACTCTGAGATAATAAATCTGTCAATCTTTAAAGAAGTATCTTTTTATGCTACTATAAAGAAAGACACAAGATGAATATTTTAGATGATTTACAATATCGGGGGCTAATATATCAGGTTAGTAATAAAGAAGGCTTAAAAAAACTTCTGCAAAGAAAGAAAGTTGTTCTTTATTGCGGCTTTGATCCTACTGCTGGTAGTTTACATATCGGGAATCTTCTTCCCCTGATTACCCTAAAGCGTTTTCAATTAGCAGGACATTGTCCTATTGTAGTTTTAGGAGGGGCAACTGGATTAATCGGAGATCCTAGCGGAAAAAGTGAGGAGAGGAAACTTAATTCTCCGGCTCTAGTTAGGAAATGGGGTGTTAATATAAAGAAACAGGTTCAAACTATTCTTGGTTCTGGCAGGAAGAAGGGTTTTATTAGAGTAGTTAATAATTATGATTGGTTAGGAAAAGAAAAAATAATTTCATTCCTGAGAGATATAGGAAAGCATTTCACGGTTCCTTATATGTTGGCTAAAGAATCTGTAAAGACGCGGTTAAAAAAGGGAATTTCTTTTACTGAGTTTAGTTATATGGCTTTACAGGCCTATGACTTCCTCTATCTTTACCAGAAATATAATTGCCAATTACAGATAGGAGGAAGTGATCAATGGGGAAATATTACCGCAGGGGTGGATTTAATAAGAAAAAAATTGAATAAAGAGGTTTTCGGACTTACTCTTCCTTTAATTATACAAGCAAACGGAAAAAAATTTGGTAAGACAGAAAAAGGAACAATTTGGTTAGATTCTCAGAGAACTTCTCCCTATCAGTTTTATCAATTTTGGATTAATACAGATGACCGGGATGTAATTAATTTTCTCTATTATTTTACCTTTCTTTCTTTGAAAGAAATCGAAGATTTAGAAGAAGCTACTAAGAAACATCCAGAAAAAAGATTGGCTCAGAAAAGATTAGCTCAAGAATTGACTTCTTTAGTGCATGGGAAAGAGAAATCTGTACAGGCCCAAAGGATTTCAGAGAAGTTGTTTTCTGGAGATATTCGGGATTTAAAATTAGATGAATTAAAAATAGCTTTTCAGGACGTCCCCTCCTTCCAACTAAAAAAGAAGAAACAGATAAATTTAGTAGACCTTATAGTGAAAGCGGGTATAGAACCCTCTAAAAGACAAGCCAAAGAAGATATTAGTGCCGGGGCTATTTCTCTTAACGGCGAGAAAGTCAGAAATATTTATAAAATAGTGGATATAAAAGAGAGGCTTTATAATAAATATTTAATAATTAAAAAAGGAAAAAAGAAATATTATTTGATATACTGGAACTAAAGTGTTATAGTAGAAGCATTACTAAAATTGAAAAATAACGGAGATTTAAAATAATAAAACAGTAATATAAAATAAAAAAATGTCTATGAAAAATTGGATTTGGGTAATAATCGCTATCGCTTTGGCTTCTTTTTTGGTAGGTTATGGGGGAAAATTTAAAACTTCTTCTCTTTTAGGTGGTTCTGCTGCTAAAAAAGTTGCTCAGCAGGCAGTTGATTATATTAATAAAAATCTTCTCCAAGATAGTAAAGCCGAGTTAGAAAAGGTAGAGGAAGAGAGTGGAGTATATAAATTTACTCTAAAAGTGGGAAATCAAGAGTTTGATTCCTATATCACTAAAGATGGAAAATATCTTTTTCCCCAAGGTTTGAATTTACAAGAAGAGGTTACCACCACTACTACTGCTCCTAAAAAAACTTGTTCTGATTTGAAAAAAGAAAAGAAACCTTTATTGGAGGCGTTTGTAGTATCCAGATGTCCTTTTGGTCTACAGATGCAGAGAGTATTAGATGAAATAGTAAAAAATATCCCTGAATTAACCTCTTATATTAGAGTAGAATATATGGGAGATATCGTTGATGGAAAGATATCTTCTATGCACGGAGAGGAAGAAGCGCAGGAGAACTTAAGACAGATTTGTTTAAGAGAAGAACAACCTGATAAATATTGGCAATATTTAGATTGTCATATTAAGAAAGGAGATGTTGAACCTTGTTTAGATAAAGCCAGTGTGGATATTAGTCAGTTAACTAATTGTATGGAAGATAGTAATAGAGGATTAAGCTATGCTAAGGAGGATTTTGAAAGACAAAACAAATACGGAGTAACTGGTTCTCCTACTCTTGTTCTTAATGGAGAAGAAGTAGCTGAGTTTGATTTCGGAGGAAGAAGTGCTGAAGCAGTGAAAACTTTATTATGCTGCGGATTTACCCAACAGCCCTCTTTTTGTTCTCAACAACTAACTACAGATCAAGCAGCTCCCAGTTTTTCTCCTACTTATAGTAGTCAAAGTAAAACACAAGAAGGTAGCTGTGGCTAATATATTATTATGAAAGTCAAAGTTTATTCTACTCCAAGTTGTCCTTGGTGCCGTACTGTTAAGGAGTTTCTAAAAAATCATAATATTGAGTTTGAAGATATAGATGTGAGTGTGGACCAGGATGCAGCTAAAGAAATGGTTTTAAAGTCAGGACAGATGGGAGTCCCTGTAATTGAGATTGATGAGAACATAGTGGTAGGATTTAATAAACCATTACTGGAAGAATTGTTGGGTTTAAATAAAAATGAAGTTTCCCCAGAGGAAAGGGAATAGTAAAGAGGTCGTACTAGTGCTGGATAATATAAGGAGCCGCTTTAATGTCGGCTCTATTTTTAGAACTGCGGACGGCGCCGGGGTATCTAAAATTTATCTTTGTGGTATTACTCCTGTTCCTCCTCATCCTAAAATTTCTAAAGTAGCTTTAGGAGCCGAGAATTATCTCTGTTGGGAAAAGAGAGCCTTTACTTGGCGATTATTAGAGGAGTTGAAGAAAAATAATTATTATCTAATTGCTTTAGAGCAAGGCGCTGGGGCTAAAAATATTTTTAGTTTCCAGCCACCTTCCCCTGTATCCAAAGTTGCTTTGGTTGTGGGTTCAGAAACAAGAGGTCTTTCTGAAGCCATTCTAAAAAGAACCGATATACAATTAGAGATTCCGATGCGGGGAAGAAAGAAGTCTTTAAATGTAGCAGTGGCTTTAGGAATAGCAGTATATTATTTAACTTTTGCTGTATTTGGGGTATAATTTAGATATAATTGGAATACTATGGAACTCAAAAAGAGAATTTTCTATATCTTTGTTTTGTTTTTGATAATAGGGAGTTTTGTATTATGGACAGTGCCCTTTGGCGCTTTTAGGCCCTCTCGGGTTTCTACTCCTACTACTTTAAGTAACAATACAACAACTATAACTACTAAATCTATGTCTAAAAAAATTGCTTTAGTTATTGCTTTCCAGAATTTTCGTGATGAAGAGTATTTTGTTCCTAAAGAGATTTTAGAAGGAGCAGGATATTCTGTAATTACGGTTAGTACCAAAAAAGGAACTGCTGTAGGGGCTGATGGAGGGGAGGTAGTAGTGGCTACTGTTCCTGCAGAAGTTAGTCCTCAAGAATATGAAGCAGTTGTTTTTGTAGGAGGACCGGGAATGGCTCAAGAATTAGATAATGAAGAGTTTCAGGAATTAGCCCGGAAATTTGTTCAGGAGAAGAAACTGGTGGCAGCAATTTGTATAGCGCCCTGTCTTTTAGCTAAGGCGGGTATTTTACAGGGAAAACAAGCCACAGTATGGTCTTCTCCTTTAGATAAAAGCCCGATAAAAATTCTGACCGATAATGGGGCAATTTATCAAAGAGAAAGTGTAGTACGGGACGATGGAATTATCACCGCTAATGGTCCTTCTGCTGCCTCATCCTTTGGAGAAAAAATAGTACAAGTACTGCAAGGTGGCTAATTTCTTTTTGCTGTTTAACTTTAAGAGTGGACTCCTCAGTAAAATCTGAGGCAGGATTATGATATAATATAACAAGAAAAATAAATATAATATTTCTATGCGCATAGCCATTAATGGATTTGGAAGAATAGGGAGAAGTTTTTTTAGAATTGCTTTTGCTAATTCTGACTTGGATATAGTAGCAATAAATGATTTGGGAAATTTGGAGAATTTGGCTTATCTTCTTCAGTACGATACTGTTTATCGAAGGTATCCCTTGCAGGTGAGAGTTCAATTACCAGATAAATTGATTGTAGAGGGAAAAGAAATCTTGTTCTTTCAGGAACGAAATCCTGTAAAATTGCCTTGGCAAAAATTGGCTATCGATGTAGTAATAGAAGCCACAGGAGTTTTTACTGAATATTCTGCTGCTCAAATGCATCTTGAAGCAGGCGCTAAAAAAGTTATTATTACTGCTCCGGCAAAAGGAGAAGAAGGAAAAGAAGGAAGAACTGTTTTGTTAGGAATAAATGGAGAAGAAACAAAAAACTATTCTATTATATCTAATGGTTCTTGTACTACCAATGCCGTTAGCCCTGCTTTAGCAGTATTAGATAAAGAGATAGGAATTAAGAAAGCAATTCTCAATACTATTCATGCCTTTACTTCTACCCAGAGAACTGTCGATGGCCCTCAGCTGAAAGATTGGCGCAGAGGAAGAAGTGCTAGTCAGAATATTATTCCCTCTACTACTGGTGCTGCTAAAACAGTGATTAAAGTTCTGCCGGAATTGAAGAATAAATTTGATGGTATAGCATTACGAGTTCCTGTAGTTTGTGGCTCTATAGCAGATATTACTTTTGTAAGTGCTAGACCTACTTCAGTTTTAGAAATAAATGATATTTTTAGGAAAGCCAGCCACAGTTCTACTTGGAGAGGAATTTTAGGAGTAACTGAAAAACCGGTAGTTTCTTCTGATATTATCCAGGATCCCCGCCCGGCGATTGTCGATTTAACTTTTACTCGAGTGGTAGATAAGGATTTAGTCAAAGTATTGGTTTGGTATGACAATGAATGGGCTTATTCTTGGACCTTAGTTCAACAGGTAAAAAATTTAGCTTAAGAAAAAATATATGATTTATTTAGGAGCAGACCATAGGGGGTTTTATCTAAAGGAGGCAATTAAGGATTACTTAACTACTCGAGGAATTAAATGGGAGGATTTAGGCAATCAGGAATATCAGGAAGATGATGATTATCCTCTTTTTGCTCGTAAAGTAGCCCAAAAAGTGGCTCAAAATCCTTCAGAAGAGAAAGGTATTTTAATATGCGGTTCTGGGATAGGAATGAGTATAGCAGCCAACAGGTGGAAGAAAGTAAGGGCAGGTTTGTGCCTCTCCGGCTATATGGCGGAAAAAGGACGAAAAGAAGATGATATAAATATTTTAGTGTTGGCGGCAGATATTACAGATGAAGGTACTGCTTTAAGAATAGTACAAAGGTTTTTAAATACTAAATTTGAGAGGCGCCAGAGATATCAAAGGAGAATCCAGATGTTAGATGAAAAATAAAAGTACTATGGTAGAAATAATTCCGGTCATTAATGTAAAGACCAAACAGAAATTTAAAGAAAGATTAAAAATTCTTTCTGGCTTCTCCGGAACTTTTCAAGTGGATGTGGCTGATGGGATATTTACTCAGTGGAAGAATTGGAACTCCCCTGAAGAACTTAAAAAAATCAAGAAAATCAGGAAACGATTTGAACTTCATCTAATGATTAACAATCCGGAGGAAGCGCTCCCTCTATGGTTGGAGAGTTATCCTAAAAGAGTTATTGTTCATTTGGAAGTTGTCCGGGATTTTTCTTTCCTTTTGCAACAATGCCAAAATTGGGAAACAGAACTTGCCTTAGCCATTAAACCTCAAACTAAAATTGAAGAATTAAAGAAATATCTTCCTGTAATTAACTTTGTGACGATTTTAGGAGTAGATCCTGGCCCCTCCGGGCAAAAGTTTAACTGGAATGTTTTGAAGAAAATCAGCAGATTAAGGAAGGACTATCCTAATTTAGATATTGAACTGGATGGAGGTGTTGATGAAATAGTTATTCCAGAGGCGATAAAATCAGGGGCTAATATCTTGGCTATTGGTTCGGCTATCTTTGGCAGTGAAAATCCTGAAGAGAAACTAATCCAACTACAAAGAAAGTTTTGCCAAAGCAAATTTCCTAACTAAATTCAATTTTAATGCAGAAGAATTTATCAGAAAAAGAATTAAAAAAATTAGCGCCGGAAATTAGAAGCAAAATAATAGAAATTTTGGAAAAAGCGGGCTCTGGGCATTGCGCTGGTCCTTTAGGAGCGGTAGAAATTTATTTGTCTTTGTATTTTGGTGGAATTTTAAATTATGACCCTCATCATCCCGATTGGCCGGAAAGGGATAGAGTGGTGGTATCTAACGGGCATTATGCTCCTTTACTTTATATTATTCTGGCTTATGCCGGCTTTTTTGCTAAGAAAGAATTAGAAACTTTAAGAGAAATTGACTCTCCTTTACAAGGACATCCTCATCGGCTATCTTTGCCCGGCATAGAAACTTCTTCCGGCCCGGTAGGAGAGGGTTTATCTCAGGCAGTAGGAATGGCCTTGGCTGCCAAAATGGATAAAAAGAAATATCAAGTTTATTGTCTGATGGGAGATGGAGAACAGCAATGCGGTAATACTTGGGAAGCGGTAATGTTAGCAGGGAAACATAAATTAGATAACCTTACTGCCATAATCGACAGAAATAATATTCAGATAGATGGTTTTACTGAAAATGTAATGCCCTTAGAACCCTTAAAAGAAAAATATGAATCATTTAATTGGAAAGTTTTGGAAGTTGATGGGCATAATATATCGGAAATTATATCAGCATTAAAAGCCGCTCGCTCTATTTTTGTAAAACCAGTGGTTATTATTGCTCATACTATTCCCGGAAAAGGGGTTAATTTTATGGAATGGGAATATTTATGGCACGGCAAGGTTCCTAATTCTAAACAAGCAGAAGAAGCATTAAGGCAATTAAGAAGAATGAAAGGAAAAATTAATTCAGAACTTGATTAAAAAATTTAAGATGCTAAATAATAAAATATTTCTTAATCCCAAAATTTTCTCTCCAGATGTTCCCAGAAAAGCCAGTAGAGATGGTTTTGGAGAAGGTTTAGTAGTGGCAGGAGAGAAAAATAAAAATGTAGTTGCTCTTTGCGCTGATGTAACAGAATCAGTGAGAATGCATCTTTTCAGAGATAGGTTTCCCAAGAGGTTTATAGAATTAGGGATAGCCGAGCAAAATATGATTGGAGTTGCTTCTGGTTTGGCGGCTAGCGGCAAAATTCCAGTTGTGGGCTCTTATGCTGTTTTCTCTCCGGGAAGGAATTGGGAGCAGATTAGAACAACTATTTGTTATAATCAACAAAAAATAATTTTAGTGGGTTCTCATGCAGGGTTAAATGTGGGCCCTGACGGAGGATCCCATCAGGCATTAGAAGATATTGCACTTACCAGAGTTTTGCCCTTTATGGGTGTGGTAATACCTGCTGATGCTATAGAAGCGCGAAAAGCAATTCTTCAAGCTGTAGATTATCCTACTGCTGTTTATTTGAGATTAGCACGGGCTAAATCTCCTGTTATTACTACTGAGAAAACCCCTTTCGCTATTGGAAAATCTCAGGTTTTCTGGCTTCCAAAAGAAAATTTTTCTGGAATAACTGTTATTGCTTGTGGATATTTAGTATTTGAGGCTTTGAAAGCAGCACAAGAATTAGAAAAAGAAGGCATTTCGATAGCAGTTATTAATAACTCAGCAGTGAAACCCTTAGACGAAGAACTTATTTTACAATGGGCTAAAAAATCTAAAGCCTTTGTTACTGTAGAAGAACATCAGATAGCCGGAGGAATGGGATCTGCTGTGGCGGAATTTTTAGCTCAGAACTACCCCTTGCCTATTTATTTTATGGGTATGAAGGATAGTTTTGGCGAATCAGGAACAGCGAAAGAATTGATAAGCAAATACAGATTAGATAAAGAAGCAATAAAAGAAAAAGTAAAAGAAGTATTAAAATTTACATAAATTATGTATGATGTTGTTACTATAGGTTCTGCTACTCAAGATATTTTCTTGAAAGGAATAAATTTGCTTCCTGTAGAGGGAAAATGTTTTGTTGCCGGAAAGGGAATTTGTTTTCCTTTGGGAGCCAAAATTAGAGTGCCTCAAGTTTATTTTTTTACTGGAGGCAGCGCTACTAATACAGCCACTACTTTTGCTCGCTATGGTTTAAACACAGGAATAATTTGTAGATTAGGAAAAGATAATACAGGATTAACTATACTTCAAGAGTTGCAACAAGAGAAGGTTGATACTTCACTAATTCAAATAGATTATGTATTACCCACTGCTTTTTCTCTTATCTTCTTAACTCCTGATGGAGAGAGAACTATTTTTTCCTATAAAGGAGCGGGAGATAAGATTAGTTTAGAAGAGATTTTAGGAAGAAAAATAAAAACAAGGTGGTTATATCTGGGCTCATTAGGAAGAGAAAGGAATATTTTAAAGAATATAATAAAATTTGCCAAAGAGAAAAAGTTTCTTTTGGCAATTAATCCCGGCTGGAGGGAATTAGAATGGTTAAAGAAAAACCCCCAATGGTTGAAGTATTTTGAAGTTTTTATAGTAAATCAAGAAGAAGCCGCTTATTTTACTGGGATACCCTATAATCAGGAAAAGAAATTATTTAAGAAATTAGACAATTTAATCCAGGGCATAGTAGTAATGACTAAGGCCTCTCGCGGAGTTGTGGTTTCTGACGGGCATTATCTGTGGAAAGCAGGGGTGTTTAGTCGGAAAAAACCAGTGGATCTAACTGGCGCAGGAGATGCTTTTGCTTCAGGGTTTATGGCTGTATTAATAAAAAGTAGCAGCATAAACAATCTAATAATAGAGAAAGGAATAAGAGCGGGTTCCTTAAATGCTTCTTCAGTGATACAATATATAGGGACCAAGGCAGGAATTTTGAAATATAAAGAGTATAAAGCTTCTTTGTTGTCTAAACTTAAAATTAGGAAAAGAAAATTATGCTGAAAAAGGATTATTTACGACCATTATTAAGAAAAGGCAGGGCTTTTATTCTGGCTTATGATCACGGATTTGAACACGGCGCAGCGGACTTTAATGGAGAAAATTGTGATCCAGAATATATTCTTCAATTAGCAGTGAAAGGAAAATATACCGGTATAGTTTTACAAAAGGGATTAGCTGAAAAGTATTATTATCAGACAATTTATCAGAAAAAGATTCCTCTAATTTTGAAATTGAACGGCAAAACTAATCTCTTTAAAGAGAAAGACCCTTATTCTCCTGTAAATTGTTCTGTTTTATATGCCAAAAAGTTAGGGGCTGTTGCTGTGGGATACACTATTTATTTGGGTAGTGAGTTTGAGAATATAATGTTTGCTGAATTTGGGAGAATACAAGAGGAGGCACATTATTTGGGATTAGGAGTTATTGCTTGGGTTTATCCCAGAGGGAAATATATCAAAGATGAGAAAGATACCGGATTGGTTAGTTATGCCGCCAGAATAGGATTGGAGCTGGGGGCAGATATGATAAAAATAAAATATCCCGGTTCAGAAAAAAAGTTAGCCAGAATGGTAAAAGTCGCCGGGAAAACAAAAGTAGTGATAGCAGGAGGCCCTAAACTTCCGGAAAAAGAATTTTATAAGATGATTACCCGGGCAGTAAAAGCAGGAGTTACAGGAATTACAGTAGGGAGAAATGTGTGGCAGAGTAAATATCCCTTGAAAGTAAGTCAGCAATTGAGAAAAATTTTACAGATTTAAGAAAGATATCAGGTTGCTTTAGAACGGTTTTTTTGTTAAAATAAAGCCGCTTTTAAATTTATGAAACCACTTACTCTTACTGCTCGAAAAAGAAATATATTTGGCAAGAAAAATAAATTATTGCGAGAAAAAGGGTTTCTTCCGGCTGTGCTTTATAATTCTAAAGCGCTTTCTTTACCTTTAGTAATAGATAAAAAAGAATTTCTTAAAGTTTATAAAGAAGCAGGAGAGTCGGATTTAATAGATTTAGTTATTCAAGAAGATAAAAAAGAGGAAATTAGAAAGGTTCTTATTCAGGATGTAGATAATCATTTTATCAGCGGCGAACCTATCCATGTAGATTTTTATGAGGTAGAAATGAATAAACCGGTAACTGCTAAAGTAGCACTTGTCTTTACTGGAGAATCTCCTGCTGTTAAAAAGGGCGGCGTTTTGGTAAAAGCAATGGATGAAATAGAAATAGAAGCATTACCCAAAGATTTACCTCACTCTCTCACGGTGGACCTTTCTCCTTTGGAAGAATTTGAGCAAACTATTTATGTAAAGGACTTGAAAGTTCCTCCGGGAGTAAAAATTTTAGTTAAAGAAGATACCCCGGTGGCTACTGTTACAGCGCCGATAACTGAAGAGGAATTAGCCGAAGAATTAGAAAAGGTATCTACTCCAGAGGAAGTAGAAGTAGAAGGGAAAGAGAAAGAAGAAAAATCTGAGATTTCTAAATCTAAAGAAGAAACAGAAGAAACCTCGGAAGAAAATAAAAAGAAGAAAGAAGCATAATTTATGTTTATTAGGGCTTTAATAAGACCTAAAGTTGCAGATATTAAAAGAAAGAAGAGAAATAATTCTAATGTTAAATTTATTCCATCTACTCCTACTACAAGGCGGAGAAGTTTTTTTCCTAAAGCCGTAATTATATTATTTTTGAGCTGCCTTCTCTTTCCAGTACTCCAGTTAAATGTTAATGCTCCCTCTTTTTTTTACTCTTCTCAAGTACAAGCTTTGTATGACAAAGAAAGAGCAGAACTTGAAAAGCAATTAAAACAGATAGAAGCAGAAATTGCTCAATATGAAAAGATATTGGCTACTACTAAAAGACAGAAAGTAACTTTACAAAATAAAATCAAAGAATTGAAGAGCAAAGCGGCTAAGTTATCCCTTCAAATTAAATCAACTAATCTTAATCTCAATTATTTAAATAACCAAATTGATGATACTACTGTTTCTATTTCTAAAACTTTAGAAAAAATCAACAGAACTAAAGAAAATCTGGCAGATTCCTTAGTAGTTTTATATCAATTAAGACAGAAACCAGTAATTGAGATTCTCTTGGCTAATAATGAAATTAGTGAATTCTTTGACTATTTAAATGCTCTTAATAGAATTCAGGAGAAGATACAGGATAATATCAAGGAGTTAAGAGAACTGAAAGTTACCTTAGATAAACAAAAAGAAAAATTGGAAAGTGATAAGGAAGAAACACAGCGCTTGCTCACTATCCAGATATTGCAAAAGAAAGAATTAGAACAAACCAAAAAAGAAAAATCATATTTACTGGCGATTACTAAAGGAAATGAAGCAAGGTATCAACAAATGTTAGCAGATTCCCGGAGGAGGGCTAACGAGATAAGGAAACGAATCTATGAACTAATAGGAGTAAAAACTCAAGTTACTTTTGGAGAAGCATTGGATATAGCAGAGTGGGTAAGTTCTAAAATTCCTATTAGACCAGCGTTCCTATTGGCTATAATTACCCAAGAATCAAATTTAGGAAAAAATGTGGGGACTTGTAATCGACCCGGTGATCCTTATAGCAAATCTTGGAGAGTAGTAATGAAACCTTCTCGAGACCAGCAACCTTTTCTTCAGATTTGCAGAGAATTAGGATTAGACCCCAACACTACTCCTGTTTCCTG
>JAGGZF010000032.1 GCA_021162155.1 bacterium | reverse complement strand
CTTATAATATTTCAAAATTAACTACTCTATTTATAAATTGGAGTAAGTAAATTAAAAATTTATTTATCCTACTTCACACAGAGTTTCAGTATTTTAATAATAAATTCTAAAACAGCAATTAAAATCCTGATACTGGCTTTCAAGATAGCCCAGAGATGCCCTAAAATTCCGTAGGTAAATACCTTATTTACCAATTTATCTAAATCGGTTAAGGCCTGATAAAGAAATTGGCCAAATTGAGTTGTAAATTGGCTCCAATCCATAATATTTAATCATTATAAACAATTAGATTTTTTTAAGAGCCACTTCTATTCTTCTTAATGTTTCTTTCTTTCCCAAAATCTCTGCTATCTCAAAAGGAGAAGGAGATGCCTTTTTGCCGGAAAGCGCTACTCTCAGCGGCCACAACAACCTCCCTTTATCTCCTCTATACTGAGGTGATTTCTCTATAAATTCAAATAGTTTGACCTGAATATTACTCCTCAAAAAATCTTTTTGGTTAATCTGCTGTAAAACTTTAGCACTGTCCTGCAGGGATTGCTTCACTTCTGCTAAAGTCATATCTCTCCAAACCAACAGATCTGGAGAATAACGCAAGTTTTTTTCGAAAAAGAAGTCAGAAAGAACAATTAAGTCGCTTAATTTATTTATTCTGGTTAATTCTATCTCTATAACTTTCCTCAAATATTCATCTGAATATTCTTTTAATAACTCTGCCTTATCTGAATATTTTTGGAGATATTCTCTAACTATCTTAGTCAATTTATCTAGGGATAAATGACGGAGATATTGACTGTTAAACCAATTAAGTTTATTTACATTGAATACTGCCCCACTCTTTTGAACCCTTTTTAAACTAAATTCTTTTATCAATTCCTCCATATTAAATATCTCTCTATCAGAAGCAGGATGCCAGCCCAAAAGGGCTATAAAATTGACAATAGCCTCAGGCAAATAACCCATTTTCCTATATTCTGTCACCGGCATAGCCCCGTGTCTTTTACTTAACTTAGACCTATCCGGTCCTAAAATCATTGGTAAATGCGCGTAAATGGGCCTAGGAAGGCCTAAAGCCTCCTGTATGGCTATCTGCTTAGGGGTATTGGAAATATGGTCTTCTCCGCGGATTATATGCGTTATTTTCATAAGATAATCGTCTATTACTACACTAAAATTATACAGCGGCTCCCTCAAATTCCTCGCTATTACTATATCTCCTATAAGATTCAGGTCTACTTTAATCTCGCCCCTAATTAAATCGTGGAATTTCACTTCTTTGGGGGGCATTTTGAACCTAATAACCGAGTGCTTGCCTTGGGCTAAATACTGCTTAACTGTTTCCGGAGGTAAATGGCGACATTTCCCTGAATATTTAGGAGGCAGTCCTCGCGAAATCATATCTCTTCTCTGGGCTTCCAATTCCTCAGGAGTGCAAAAGCAATAATAGGCCTTATTCTCATCTAATAATTGCCTCAGATATTTTTCGTATATATCCACTCTCTCACTTTGCCGATAAGGACCATAATCACCTCCTATATCCGGTCCTTCATCCCACATAATCCCTAGCCACTTAAGACCCTCATAAATATTTTCCTCATATTCTTTTTTAGACCTTTTAGGATCGGTGTCCTCTATCCTTAAAATAAACTGCCCTCCATGTTTTCTGGCAAAAAGAAAATTGAATAGGGCAGTTCTGGCAGTTCCTATATGTAGATACCCGGTAGGACTAGGTGCTATTCTCGCCCGGGGACCAAATAACGATTGAGAAGTTTTGGGGTCGTCCATATGCTTAAAGATAGATAGCTAAACCCATAGCTAAACTAAGCACTAAATTAATTATACCACAAAAACCCATTTATTTTATATTTATTTTATAATCCCCTACTCCAGAGATATTGGGCTATTACTTCAGCGGCCTGTGGTTTAGCAAAAGAAAGGGCAGCTTTGGACATTTGTGCTAATTTCTTCTTATCTTGAAGCAATCGCAGGATTAAATCAGAAAATATATTAGTGCGCAGATTCTTCTCTTCTACCACCACACAGGCGCCTGATTTTTCATAAGCATAAGCATTTTTGAGCTGATGCCCCTGACTAGCCCAAGGCAGAGGAATTATTATAGACGGCTTACCTACTGCTGCTATCTCAAAAATTAAACCGCTGCCAGCCCTGGCTATAATCAAGTCCGCTGCAGCATAGAGAAATTTTAAAGAATGTGGTACAGGTTTATCTGTCTCTATCAAAAAAGGATAAGGATGGTAAAATTGCTTATTCTCTTCTGATTTTATAATCTCTCGGAATACTATCTCTGCCTCTCTCTGGACCTGTTGATAATTTTTATTTCCGGTCTGATGAACTATTTGTACCCGGTCTATTACTTCTGGCAGTATATCCAGAATAATATCGTTAATATGCTGAGCGCCCTGTGAACCACCAAGAACCAAAACAAGCGGTCTTTTGTTATCCAACTTCAGCAATTCTTTAGCCCTCGAAGGATCTATTCTCTCTGCAACTAAATCAATTCTGATCGGATTGCCGGTCACTATCGTCTTGTGCCGGGGAAAATATCGTTGGGTATCAGGAAAACTTACAAAAATAGTTCTGCTAAATTTAGCACTCATCTTGTTCATTAAGCCGGGCACTGCATCACTTTCATGAATAAATATAGGGATGGCAAAAACTATTCCCCAAAAAACGACCGGGAAAGAACCATAGCCACCTTTGGAAAATATAGCATCAGGCATTAATACTAATAAATAATAATATGTCTGCACCAAACCTCCTATAATTTTGAATATATCTACTATATTTTTTAATAGATTTCCCGGGCTCCAATCCCTCCGGAACTTACCTCCTAAAATAGTTTTCACTGCAATTCCTTCCTGGCGCACGAAGTCGGCCGCAAAATCATCTGGACCTATATAAAATAATTCTAAACTCTGTCCTTTCTTTTGAGACATCTTCCTTAATTCTCTTGCTACTGCTATTAAAGGAAAAGTATGACCGCCCGAACCGCCACCAGTAAGAACTATGCGAATTGTCTGAGAAGGTATTTGATAAGACATAAGATTATTATCCCCTCTTTAGTGCTATCTTGTAAAGTAAAGCTACGCTAACTAAAGTTGTAATCATTGCAGAACCACCATAACTAATAAAGGGTAGAGGCACCCCAGTAAAAGGAAAAACTCCGGTCATAACCCCTATATTAATTAGAGCTTGAATACAGATATTACATATTAAACCTATAGCGAAAAATGTTTCGAACTTTGTTCTGGCAGAGCGGGCTATTTTAAGACCCAGAGAAAACAGCATTAAGAATAAGAACAAAATAAAAACTGAACCTATAAAACCAAACTCCTCTGCTATTATAGCAAAAATAGCATCGGTATGACTCTCTGGCAAATAATTGAATTTTTGAACAGATCTCCCCCAACCAACTCCCCATAATCCGCCAGAGCCTATACCAAGAAGAGATTGAAGTATATGATATCCTTTACCTAAAGGGTCTTTTTCTGGAGACATAAAATATATAATTCTTTCTAATCGATAAGGAGTTTTTTGAACTACATAAAATCCCCCTATGGCAACTATCAACGCCAAAGACAATAATTGAACAGGAGTCATACCTGCCGCTAAATACATTGCTATACTGGCAGTTACTAAAGTAAATAGCGTGCCAGTGGATGGCTGCTTGAGAATAATGCCCGATATGACTGCCAGAGAAAAAATAAAAATTATAAAAGGGATTCCCCACACTTTCCTTCTCTCTTCAAGAGAGAATTTCGCTAATAAAGATGCCACAAAAGCACTATAGGTTATTTTCAAAAACTCAGATGGTTGGACAGTAAAAGGACCAAGTTTTATCCAGCGCCGGGCAGCCGCGCCGGGAGCTTGTAAGGAGGGCACAAAACACAAAATTATTAGAATAATATTAATTATTAAAAGAAAGGAGGATGTTTTTTGCCAAAAACGAACGGGCATTTTAAGAACAATATATCCCAACAATGCGCCCAATAATATCCCTAATAACTGCTTCTTTACAAAATAAAAGACATCATTATGTTTCTGTATCCCTATTACAGCAGAAGCGCTAATTAAACTAATCATCCCCGTCACTAATAAGATACTGGATACAATTAATAAAGAGTGGCCCCACTGAGATGAATGAAAATTATACAAAGACATACCATTACTATTATCATTGTACAATATTTTCTTATTTAAGACAATGAGTTATAATAAAGTAGATTAGGAATATGAATATTCGTTTCTCTATATATATTATTTCAATTATTACCTGCATAGGTTTATTTTATTTTATCTCTACTTCTTCTAATACCGCTCCTAATCTTGCCCTATTTAATAAAGGAACCGTAGAAATTAGAGTCTATCCTCCCTCGGCAATATTAAATATAGACAATAAAATTT
This sequence comes from bacterium, assembly GCA_021162155.1. Classification (GTDB taxonomy): domain Bacteria; phylum Patescibacteriota; class Minisyncoccia; order UBA6257; family UBA6257; genus JAGGZF01. Next base: position 41,565 of record JAGGZF010000032.1, on the reverse strand, counting down.
ATTCTCTTAGACGAGGAGTTAAGAAAATCAAACTTATTCCTAAAGATTATATTATCACTGCCACCTGCCCCGGTTTTTATTCCCAAGATAAGAAAGTATCTGTAAAGAGGAATGCTCTTACTAAAATCTCTTTCCATCTTCTTCCTGTCAAATGGTCACCTCATACTTTAATTAAAAACAAGCAAATTATTGATTTTCAATTATCGCCAGACAATAATCAAATTATTTACATAACCAAAGAAGTTGCTGCTTCAAAAACTAAATATCATATATTCGAATTTGACAGGTCTACAAAACAAAGTAAAGAGGTAAATACTACTAATTCGCCCCCAATTATCTTAGATAAAGAAGACAAAAGGATAATATATCAAGTAGGACAAAAATATTATCTTTATCTTGGCTCTATTCATTTCGAAGACCTTGGCAGCATCTCTAAATCTACTATAGAACTACAACATTATCTCCAGAAGTTATTTAAAGAAAAACTAACAGAAACAAAAAAATTTACAATACATAAAGTATTTTTCTCTCCCCATCAAGAAGACAGTTTAATTATCCAAACCGAACAAGCAATATATAATTATGAATTTTTAGAAGATAATTTAGAGCAACTCGTAGACCAAAAAGTTTTATTCCTAACCCCCTCTGGTTCAAAATTATATTATTTCTCCAATCAGGGAATACTATTCAGTTATAACTTTAACACCAAAAACATACAGCAAGAATCTCTTTTCGTTTTCCATATCGACCGTAAAAATCCCGCCCTTATACATCCTTTCGTTCTAAATAATTCAAATTATCTTCTTGTTCTGGATTCCTCTCAAAATCTTTACTTAATCACTAAAAAAGATGTGCCCCAATTAATAGCAAGAGAGGTAACTGATTTTCAACTCTCTCCAGAAAACACCTCTCTTCTTGTTAGAAAAAAGGGTAATAATTCTTTTATTTATGATGTCCTCACTTCTAAAAAAGAGGGGTTAGCGCTTCACTCAGACAAAATGCCTCAGTGGTTCTATAACCAAGAATATCTATTATTTTGTCAGGGCCAAACCCTCTATATTTATGACCGCAACCAGAAAAAAGCGTTCTTAGTAACACAGAATATAAAAGATAAACAATTCCAAGTAGATAACTCGCTCCGAAGAATTTTCTATTTAGATAATGAAGGGATACAATCAGTAAGTTGGTAAAAAATAAGCCCCATTTTTAATATATTATTGCTAAAAATGGGGCTTACAAAGAAAGACATATTTTCCTTGAATATATCTTTTTAATTTCATTAATCCCTTATTTCTAATTTGTCTTATTCTCTCTCGGGAGAAATCCTTCTTTTTATTTTCTCTTTGGGCTAAAAGGTGACCTACTTCTTGTAGAGTTGATGGTTCAGCGCCATCTAATCCATAATATCTTGTTATTACAAATTTTTCCCTGGCGCTCAGGTGATTTAAACCTTCTTGGATAACTTTAACTCTCCATTTTTCATATTCTCGCTGGACTACTTCTTCCTCTAAACTTACAAGAGAAGGAGATAATGTATCTAAAAGGGTTATATCTGTAGATATATCATCATCTAAAGATGCTACTTTTCTTCGCATTTCGAGTATTTTTTCTATCATTCTCGGAGTAAGATTCATCTCTTTAGCTAATTCTGCAATAGTTGGTTTATGTCCTAATTCCCGCTCTAATTTTTGCTGACTCTTCTGAAGTTTTACGAAAAGTTCTTTTGGTTCCCAGTCGTAATGAATTAAGCGACTCTCACCTATAATTCTGGCAAGAGCAGCTCTGAAAGCTGTAAAGGCATAAGTACTGAGTTTACCCTTCTTAGGGTTCCAGTTTTCTGCTACTTTTAGTAAAGTCAAGAATAGTTCACCTTTTAAATCCTCTTCTTCCACACCCAACATTTTCAAGTAGCTCATTGATAATCCCCCTAAAAAGACATAAATTAATCTTAAATTGTTTTCTACCAGGAAATTTCTTTCTTTTGTGTCTTTCAACTTAATCACCTCCTTTTTAATTGTTAAGATACAAAATAATTAAATGATTTGGCTAATTTTGTAGTCAAATTTTCCGACACAACAATCTATAAACTATTATCGTTTAGACCACTGAGGTCGCTTCCGCGCCTTCTTTCTGCCATATTTCTTTCTTTCTACTACCCGGGCATCTCTGGTTAAATAACCTGCTTTCCTCAATAAAGGTTTCCAAGATTCATTTATTTTCACTAAGCATCTGCTAATGCCCAATCTTATTGCTTCTGCTTGTCCTGTTAATCCTCCTCCCTTTACTTTAATACTCAAAAGGAATTTCTGAGGTACTTTAGCAAGGTCCTCAGATAAAGAAAAAGGAGATAAAACTTTATTTTGATAAGACATTAAAGGAAAATATTGCGTGAGAGGTTTTTCATTTATTATAATTCCGGGTTGGCTTTTTATAAACCTTACTCTTGCCACTGCCTCCTTTCTTCGTCCTACCGCTTCTATATAACGCTTTTTCTCTAAACTTTCTTTCTTTGCCTTCTTCTCGGTCGTAGTCCGTGTTCTATTTGTACTTTTTTTCTCTTTTTTAACTTTAGTTCTCATAAAACTAATATTACTCACTAAAGCTTAATTTTTAATCTCTTCAGGCGACGGTCCCGAAGTTTATTTTTGGGAAGCATTCCCCTAACTGCTAAACGCAATACTCTCTCCGGACTTTTCTTCCACATTTGTTCTAAAGTCAACTCTTTTAAGTGCCCTAAATATCCTGTATGCCACCTGTAAAGTTTGTTTTTGTATTTCTTTCCGGTAAATTTTACTTTTGATAGATTTTTCACTATTACCGTAGTATCCCCGGGTTTATGGGGAGCAAAATTTGCTTTATCTTTGCCTTCTAAAATAAGTGCTATCTGGGAAGATAATCTCCCCAATGATTTGCCAGTAGCATCTATTATTTGAACTTTATCCGTTTTTCTTTTCTGTTTCATAAAAGTGTTAAGAAAGATTAATTCTTATTCTACAAATTCTAATATAACTAAATCAGATCCATCATTCTTTCTATGAAGAGAGGTATGAATGATGCGAGTATAACCTCCTTTCCTTTTAAGATAGCGAGGGGCTATCTCATAAAAAAGTTTCTGTGCTACTTTGGCAGAGAGGTGCTGGCGAATTCTCCTTAAAGCATTAAAATCTTGTTTTTTGGCTACAGTTATAAGACGTTCTATCAATTTTTGCGCTTCTTTGGCTTTGGCTTTAGTTGTTTTTATTCTCCCTTTTTGTATTAAATTAGTAACTAAAGACCTCTTTAGTGCCTTTCTTTGATCCCTTTTTCGATGTAATTTTCTGCCTTCTTTAAGGTGCTTCATACACTTTTCTACTTAAGAGTGTATTGTAAATTTTGTAATACTTTTTTAATTTCTTCCAAGGATTTCTTACCCAATCCCTCTATTTTTTGTAAATGCTCTTCTCGATAACGCAATAATCCAGCTAAAGTTTTAATTCCATTATTTAATAATATATTTTTAGTGCGATTACTTAAATTTAGCTCTTCTATAGATATCTCTTTTGGTTCCACAGAATAACTCTTTTTTGAGGAAGAAACATTATCTCCGCTTTCTAAGCTTGCTTTTTCTTTAAGAAGGGAAAAATGGTCTTCTAAAATAAGCGCTGCCTTTACTAATGCTTCTTGGGGCAAAATAGAGCCATCTGTTTCTATAGTTATAAACAAACGATTATAATCAGTTCTCTCCCCCACTCTCATATTCTCCACCCAAAAATTAACTTTTATTACAGGACTAAACAGTGCATCTACTGCAATAGTGCCTATAGGTAGTTTCTCCTTTCTTCTTTCTTCGGCCATCACATATCCTAACCCTTTCTCTATCGTTACCTGTAAACCCAAAGAGGCCTTTTTATTAGTCAAAGTAGCAATATGAAGATCAGGATTCAATATCTCCACCATTGGGTTGGGGTAAAAATCTTTGGCTTGGACCTCTTTTTCGCCCTTCGCTTCTAAACGGAGAATTTGTGGCTCATCGCTGAATAACTTTACTTTTAATTGTTTCAAATTCAGCATTATATCTATCCCTGTCTCTAATACATAGGGAATAGTAGAAAATTCATGAGGTACATTAGAAATACGAAAAGAGGTCACCGCTGCTCCTTCTATAGAGGAAAGCAGTACTCTTCTTAAAGCATTCCCTATAGTTATTCCGTAGCCCGGGTATAATCCCTCTATCTCAAATTCTCCATAAGTCCTATCTTGTTTTACTATTCTAAAATTAGAAAATAGTTGGAACATAGAGATTATTTATTTTATTAAAACTTTATTTTATTAAAACTTTATTTTATTAAACTTGTTTTATTAAAACTCTATTTTATTAAAACTTTTTATTAACAAGATATAGTTCAACGGCTATAAAATTCCACCACAAGCCTTAAATCAAATGGCATTCTCATCTCTTCCATATCTGGCACAGAAACTACTTTCCCCTCTATATTCTTCAAATCTAAATGAAGATATTTAGGGACATTAATTTTTTTAATCCTTTCTGTTAGGTCTTGGAATATCTTCTTTTTTAAACTATTAGGTTTGATACTAACAATATCCCCTACTTTTAGAATAGTAGACGATATATTATGAGGTTTTCCATTCAACAGAAAGTGACCATGAGATATCAATTGCCTAGCAACAGACCGAGAAGGAGCAAATCCTAACCTAAAAACAACATTGTCCATTCTTAATTCTAAAATCTGACCCAAGGCTTGCGGAGTAGCAACTTCTTTCCTTAGTGCTTCTTCAAAATATCTTTTTAACTGTCTCTCTCGTATCCCATAGATTAACTTAACTTTCTGCTTCTCTATCAACTGCTTTTTGTATCCACTATAGCGGCCCCTAGATACTTTAGCACCTTTCCTCACCAGAGGACATTTAGGAGTAAAACATTTCTCTCCTTTAAGAAACAACTTTTCTCCAAAATAACGACATTTTTTACAGCGAGCATCCCACATAATAAAAACAATTATTATACCCTCCTCACATTAGGTGGTTTAGGACCATTATGAGGAATAGGAGTTATATCTTTTATCAGAACTATATTCAAACCCTGAGCGGCTAAACTATAAAGAGCCGACTGCCTTCCTGCTCCTATGCCTTCCAGATATACTTCTGCTGAAGAAACTCCCATTTTCTTAATTGCTTCCATTAACACCTCTGCTACTTTAGAGGCAGCGTAAGGAGTGGCTTTTTTAGGACCCTTGAATCCTAAAGAACCAGCAGTTACCCAAGCCAAGACATTTCCTTTCAGGTCAGTCAAAGTTAAAATAGTATTGTTATATGAAGCGCGAATATAAATTTTCACCTGATTAACTCCCTTCTTTTTGGCCAATTTCTGCGCTAATAACCGCGCCTTTTCTGATATAGAAAGTCGCTCTGTTCCTGTTTTTGTTACTATTCTTTTCTTACCCATAAATACTAAATAGTATTAAATAATAATCTACTCTTACTTGGGAGCCGGAGCCTTTTTTCTTCCGGAACCCACAGTTCTTCTTACATTTCCTCTGACAGTACGAGAATTAGTTTTTGTCCTTTGTCCTCTTACTGGCAGATGTTTCATATGTCTAATACCTCGATAACAAGATATCTGTATTAGTCGCTTAATATTAGTTTTAATCTCTCTCCGTAAATCACCTTCCAGTTTTAACTTTTTCTTCTCTATTAACTCCTTTAGTTTATTAAGTTCAGCATTAGTTAATTCTTTTGCCTTCTTATCTAAGTTAATATTTGCCTCTTGTAAAAGTTGTCTGGATAATGACCGACCTATCCCATAAATTTTAGTAAGGGCTATTTCTATTCTTTTTTGGTCTGGCAGGTCTCTTCCCCAAAAACGAACCATAAAATTAAGTGATAACTAATTTATAACAGATAATTTATAATAAAAACAAAAACTAACTATCCCTGTCTTTGTTTATGTTTAGGGTTTTTACATATTACATAGAGACGCTTTTTCCGTCTCACTATCTTACAATTCTTACAAATTTTCTTTACAGAAGCTCTAACTTTCATAAGCGATAAACAATACGCCCCTTATTAGGGTCATAAGAAGAAAGTTCTACTAGAACTCTATCTCCGGGTAAAATTTTAATTCTATAAAGACGCAATTTGCCGGCTAAATATGCCAATATTTCTCTATTGTCTTTCTTTAGTTGTACTCGGAAGAGAGCATTCCGCAACGTCTCTATAACAAGCCCTTCTTCTTTTCTCTTGGATTCCTTTATTTTATTAGGCATAAATAAAATCGACCTAGATAAGATAGTCTATCAAAAAAGCATTAATTAGTCAATAGATACCTTAATTTTACGACTATCCCGGGGCACTCTCTTTATCCAAAAAGGACTTAAACGACAATTCATTTGTTCAATACCCTCAAATTCCTGTAATGCCTCCTTGAGTTCTTTTATAGAACACCCCTTTATCTTGTCTTTTATGGCTTCGGGTGACAATTTACTTCTTATTTTCTGCTTGCTCTCTATCCGGGCTTTAAGATATCCTTTAGCGAAATCTGTTTGTATTACTTTTATTTGAATATCTGGGTCTTGATAAAACTCCTGATTATCACTTATATCCTTCTTTATGTTCTCCTGAATATAATTAATTAAATCTTCCTTCTTAAAACCTATAATTATTACTTCACCCTGCCCAGTAATAGAAAACGACTCTCTAAAATCTCCTACCTCAGCATCTTTGGATAATTTAGTTAATTTAAGACCGCTTTTTGCTTCTTCTAAAATAGTTATATCGGGCGGAATCCGTTTTTTGATTTCCTCGTTTATCTCATCTGCCATCTCTTTTAATACCTCCTCTTCACCATTTTTCACATCGTCTGCCACAATCATAGGCATAGAAGCAGATGCTCCTCCTGTCATAGGTTTACTGGATGTTCCATAAAATTTCTTATATTTAGAAGTCCCTTTAAATCCCACTATAGTAAATTTACAATCTGGTAATTCACAAGGGCCTATATTATATTCAGGTCCCGGTTTATCTGCTGTTACTGCCACATCTATTTTAGACGGGACTATTTTACCTGCCTCTATCCTAGCTCCGGGTATTACTATTCGGGAATCTAACCGATAAATCTTATTATCAGGAGTTGCTAAACGAGTTGTCGCTACTAAAATTTGAGGAGAGGTAGAATAAGCATTATATAAAGTGACGGTGCCTTTGGCTTTTCTTTCATCTTTACCTCTCCCGGTGCTCTTTATAGTTTTCTCTACTTTTTTCTGAAATATAAATTTTGTTCCCGGAATAACGCCCTTTTGGTAATCTATTTTCGCTACATTGCTATCTATTAAGATATTACCGGAAAAAGGAATTTCTGATTTTATAGTTTTTATATCTATCTCTGCCTTCGCCAACACTATGAATCCTAAATAATAAAATCCTATTATTAGTAAAACAGCTCCTAAACCCATTAAATTTCTCACAGAAAATATTTTCTTTCTCTCTTTTTTCTCTTCTTCTGTTGCTCGGGGAGGAAAACGGGAATACCATTCTGACGAAAATCCTTCCTCCCTAACTTGTCCCGCCGGATAAGTACCCTGCTGTCTTTCTTGTTTTGCCTTTTCTTGCTTCTCTCCAGATACCTTCTTAATAAAAACTTCCTGAGAAGCTTTCTTTTTTATTGAAGAAGGAGGATATATATCTATTATTTTTCTTTTCTTTTTCTTGGGCATAGTTTGTTATCTCATTATATCAAGGATAAATACAAAAAACAACTTTAAATATAAAATTACTTTCTGAAATTTCACAAATCATCTTCTATCGTAGCCCTAATTCTCCTCAATCCCCTGCCCACTGATTCCTCTTTCAGGATTTTAAATACTCCTATTTCTTTAGTATTCTGCACGTGAGGACCAGCACAAATCTCCTTAGAAAACACTTCTCCAGTACGAGAATTTTTAATTTCATAGACAGTGACTACATCTGGATATCTCTCTGTAAAGGTGGCTATAGCACCCGATTTAAGGGCTTCATTCAAAGGCATTTCATAATGAATGACAGATAATCCTTCTTGTATCTTACGGTTAACTAAATCCTCAACCTTCTGTAATTCCTCTCTGCTTAATTTTCTGGCAAAAGGAAAATCGAGGCGAAGGCGCTCTGCATTAATATCAGAACCTCTTTGCTCTATAGTATCTCCCAAAATTTGCCGTAATGCCTGAAGTAATAAATGAGTAGCAGTATGTAATTTTATAATTTTTCTTCTTTTTTCTTCATCCTCTATAGTATTTACCCCATGACCCCCAAATTTTTGAGAAGCACCGGCGCGTGATACTTGCTGATGCTGTTGATAAAGTTTCCGAAAACCAACTTCATCTATCTGCAAATTTTCCTCCCGTGCCAACTCTTTAATAAATTCTAAGGGAAAGCCATAAGTTTCATACAGGAAAAAGGCCTTATCTCCGGGAACTATCTTTTGCTGATTATTTTTTAATTCTCGAAGAAGCTTCTGCCATATTTTCAATCCCTTTTCTAAAGATTTCTGAAACTTATCTATTTCCTCTTGAATTATCCTTTCAATCTGTTCTTGGCTTTTCAAAGAAGGATATGCCTTTTTATACTTATTGATAAAGAAATCTATCACTTCTGTCATCCACTCTCCAGAAAGAGATTCCGCCTTGATACACCTTGCTATCCTTCTTATTAATCTCCTTACTATATATCCTCTGTCTGTATTTGAAGGACGAACTCCTTCGCTTATCAGAAATATCGTCGCTCTTAAATGGTCTGCTATAATTCTCAAATTCTTTTCAGAAGGAACTTTATTAGAAGAATGTTTTCGGAGAATTTCTAACGCATTTCTGAAGAGATCTGTATCAAATATGGTTTTCTCTTTATCTTTCGGAAACTCCATCACTAACGTTAATCTCTCTAACCCCATACCTGTATCCACTCCCTTTATTTGCAAAGGAGTAAGTTTCTTATCAGGACTCTGATAGTATTCATTAAAAACTAAGTTCCAAATTTCTATTCCATCTACATAAATTTCTGTAGTAGGACCACAGGGGCCCTCTTGTCCTGTTGGTCCCCAAAAATTATCTTTTCTGTTTCCTCGAAGAATCTTCTTTGGGGATAACCCTAATTGCAACCATGCTTTATAAGAAACATCGTCAAAAGGAATTTCGTCATCTCCCTGAAAAACGGTCACATAAATCCTCTCTTTAGGAATATGTAAAATAGTAGAAATAAACTCCCAGGCATATTTTATGGCTTCTTTCTTAAAATACCCGCCGAAAGAAAAATTGCCCAGCATTTCAAAGAAAGTAAGATGACTAGCATCTCCTACAGAATCAATATCAGTAGTTCTGAAACACTTCTGGCAAGATGCTACGTTTCTGGTTCCTAATGGTTCTGATAAAGAAAAATGCTTATCCTTAAGAGGATCCAGTTTAGAACTATAGTATGGTTTAAATTGCTGCATTCCGGCAGTAGTAAAAAGAACAGAGGGATCATCGTAAGGAATAAGAGAAGAAGAAGGGACTATCCGATGACCTTTTTGAGAAAAAAAGTCTAAAAATTCTTTTCTTAGTTCTTCAGAAGAAAGCATGACAAAAGAATAAAATAATATAATTTTTACTATAAATAACCTTGTTCTCGAAGAATATTTTTAGTTACCGTAATATCATTAAATTTTACCACCCTCTTTCCTAATAACATTGTTTCCTCGCTACCTCTGCCTAATATTAATATTATATCACCAGCAGATGCTTCTTGCACAGCCCTTTGTATAGCTAACCTTCTTTCAGGTATCGCCAGATACTTATCGGGATTTATTTTCTTCCGATGTACGTACTCTAAAAAATCATTTATTCCTCTTTGGGGAGCAACGTCTATGGAGTCATCTATTGTTACAATAGTTAAATCAAAAAAATCAGTTGTTAATCTAGCCAATTCTTGTCGAATATTATAAGGAAATTCACTGAAGTTGCCATAAACTACTATCTTTTTATTCACCTTTAGTTTTTGTACTAAGTTAATTAAACTGTGAAACGCTTGAGGAGTATTTGCTTTATCCACTACTACTGTAAAGGGTTTATCGATAATGATCTCCCAATGACCCGGAGGTAGATGACTATTTTCTAACCCTCTCTTAATAACAGATAAATTTATATTCAATGCTACTCCTGCCCCTACCGCAGCTAAACTATTTTTTAGATTAAACTCTCCTGGAAAGGGTAGTTTAATAAAAATTTCGCCCTTAGGAGTTTTAATTGTAGTACTTAAGGAAGAGATATTTTCTTCAACTATCTTACCAGAAATATCTGCTCTGGGGCCCAGACCATAACTTATAACTCGCGCTTTAGTGCTTTGAGAAAAATCAGAGAAATAAGAACTTTCTCTGGGCAAAACAGCAACTGATTGGTTGTTTAACATAGTAAATAACTTTTGCTTATCCCGAATATATTGAGTAAATCCTCCGTGAATCTGTAAGTGATGGCAGGGAGTTATATTAGTCAATACAGCAACTTTAAATGGAATACCATATACTCTCCAGAATTTTAACCCAAAAGAACTTACCTCCATTACACAAAATTTTACTCCTTTACACTTCATCTCTCTCAATAAACTATAAAGAACCCAAGGGTCAGGGGTAGTAACCGGGGTTTTACCTGTTACAGGAGGAGAAATTTTTGTCTGGTCATCTATCCAGTATCCGGTAGTACCTATAAGTCCGGTGAGAAACCCTGCTTCTCGTAAAATACTCCTGACTAAATAGGAAACAGTTGTTTTGCCATTAGTCCCGGTTATACCTATAGAAGTGATACAATCTTGCGGATTGCCATAGAACCAAGCAGAAACCTTGGCTAATGTTTTTCTTAATAAGGGATTCCTTTTAACAGCAGATAAAAACATTATTAGATTATTCTATGGACTTCAGAAATTCTTTTAATTTTTTAGCTTCGGGTAATTCTTTTAATCTCTCCAAAGTTTTTGCCTCTATCTGTCTAATTCTCTCTCTGGTAACATTAAACTCTCTACCTACTTCCTCCAAAGTGTGACTAATTCCATCTTTCAATCCAAAACGCATCTCTATTATTCTTTTTTCTCTCTCAGTAAGAGTAGATAGCACTTTCTCTAGTAACTCTTTAAGTATTTTTCTGGTAGCATATTTTTCAGGAGTAATAGTTTTAGTATCAGCCACAAAATCACCTACTTCGCTTCCGCTATCCTCATCTCCTACCGGCTGATTTAAGGAAGAAGTGTCTCTGGAAATTTTCATCAAATATAATATATCTTTTACTGGTTTATTCATTTCTAAAGCTATCTCATCCGGAGTAGGCTCTCTGCCCAGCGCCTGAGAAAGGCTCCTTTTTACCTTCAGGTATTTGGTTATGGTTTCTACCATATGTACTGGAATTCTGATGGTTCTGCCTTGGTCAGCTAACGCTCTAGTAATTGCCTGACGAATCCACCAAGTAGCATAAGTAGAAAATTTAAATCCTTTTTTATAATTAAACTTATCTACTGCTTTTGATAATCCTATATTTCCTTCCTGTATTAAATCCAGAAAAGACAAGTTCCTGCTTCTGCCTATATACCTTTTAGCAATAGAAACCACTAAACGCAAATTTGCCTCTATCATTTTTTGACGAGCCTGTTCATCTCCTTGATCTATCCTTTTAGCTAATTCCTTTTCTTGTTCTGGTGTAAGTAGGGGTATCCTCCCTATTTCCCGTAAATAAGTTTGAACATTATCTGCTAAATTTAGTCTTTTATCTATCTTGACTGCTTCTTGTAATTCCTTTTCTGTAACTTCTTTCTGGGGTAGAAGTAAATCCCCTCTTTCTACTACTTCAATATTCTCTTCTGCCAATTTATCGTAGAGACGCTCCAATAGAGAGAGGTCTCTCTCAATAGTAGGGAAGAATTTTAATATCTCATCTTGAGTAATAAAACCACGAGAGCGACCCCTCTTTATCAACTCTTGAATATTATTAGCAATTTCTTTTTCTTTCCGGCTAATTTTGGGTTTCGCTGCAATCTTTCTTGCTTTGCTCTTGGAAGTTGCTTTCCTTGTTTTCTTTACTTTCTTTACCTTCCTTGCCTTCTTTACCTTCTTCGGAGCTGTTCTTTTCTTTCGAGTTTGTTTCCTTGTATTTTTCTTTGTGGCTTTATAAGATTTCACTTTCTGCTTCTTCTTGATTCTAAGAACTCTGTTTTTCCGGTTTTTCTTTTTGTTCTTTTTTCTACTCTGATTAGAAGAAACTGTACGTCGAGAGCTCTTTTTCTTCTTAAGCTTTTTAGTTCTTCTTGTATTTTTTGTTCTTGTATTTTTTGTTTGAGACATATTTTAGGAAATTAACTTTTTGGACAAATTATTAAACTCTTTTAATAATTGCTTTAATTTATCCTTTTGTTTCTCCTCCTCTGCCTTCTTTATTTTATCACTTAAGATATTCAATTGTTTCTTTATCGCTATCCTTTTTAATTCTTGTAAATTACTCTCTAATTCTTTTCTCCAATCTACTTCATATTTATCTAATAAATCTAATTCATAATCACCCCTTAAAACTATTAAATTAATCTTTTTTCTTATTTCTTCCGCTAATCCACTTTTTTGTAATGATTTATAACTCAACTCGGAAATATCTTTAATACCTTGTAATATTTGAATAATTTGCTGATATTCGGAAGAAAAATACTCCTTATATTTCTCTAACTGGTCAACAAATTCTAAATTATGAGAACAAATAGCCAAAATTCTTTCCTGGAGAACAATCTCTCTGGATTGAGTTGGTATATTCGTTTCTATCAGACCTTCATTAGCATCTGTTACTACTTTCTTAGAATTTACCTCTATCTTATTTAGTTCATCTTCGATTATAGATGTTTCTATTTTTAGATAATGGCTTAGTTTCTCCGACCAAAAAGCCCTGTCCAAGGCATTAGGTAATTTTTTAATTTTAGGCAGGAAATAAGCACTAATTTTCTTCTTTCCTTCTAAAGAATCACTATCTCCCAATTTGATCGCCCTTTCCCAATAAAATTCCATTATCGGTTTTGCCTTACTAACTAACTCTTTTATGTCGGACCGCGATTCAGGAGAGAGAAGATAATCTGCTAAATCTTTTCCCTCGGGAAGCATTAAAATTTTTACTTGTAATCCTTTGGATAGAGCCAAATTTATAGCCCTCTCGGCAGCCCTTAATCCTGCCTCGTCCATATCAAATCCTAAAATAATCTCCTGATTAAATCGTTTTAGAATAGAGATATGATAAGGAGTAAGCGCTGTTCCGCAAGTAGCAACTATGGATCTTAAACCCGCTTGCCAACCAGCCAGAAAATCCATAGGCCCTTCAACCACTATAGGAGGAGTTTTAGATAACTGAAGGCGAGATTTATAATAACCAAATAATATTTTACTTTTATCAAATATCAAAGTTTGAGGAGAGTTAATATATTTACCTACCCGTTCTATGTCCCTTATGGTCTTTAGAGGTGATGAGCCCTGAAAAATTCTTCCGGTAAAAGCAACTATTTTCCCTCTGTTATTTCTTATAGGAAATATAATTCTTGCTCTAAATCTATCGTAGATGTCTCGTATTTCGTATTTTATTTTTCGAAGTTTGTTTCCGGTAGCAGGGATATCTTTCTTAGAAATAGCCAATCCACTAGCCAAAATTTCTTCTGGTGTAAAATTATTTCTCACTAAAAAATTCACTGTAGCGCGCCACTCATCAGGAGCATATCCTAATTCAAATTCTTCTATAACATCTTTCGTTAAACCGCGCTTATGTAAATAATCAAGGGCTTCGGAGTTACGAAGAAGGTTCTGGTGAAAAAATGAAGTTGCCTTTTGGTGTATCTCTATTAACTTTTGCTTTTGGGAACGAATTTCCGGACTTTCATAGGTAAGTTTAATCCCTGCTTTCTCTGCTAATATCCTTACTGCTTCTGGAAAATCTACATTCTCTATCTTCATTATAAAAGTGAAGATATCTCCACCAGCGCCACAGCCGAAGCAATGCCATATCTGACGCGAAGGAGAGACAAAAAAAGAGGGAGTTTTCTCTTTATGGAAGGGACACAGGGCTTTATAGTTGGAACCGGCCTTCTCTAATTTTACATATTGCCCTATTACTTCTACTATATCCAATTTATTTTTAATTTCTTCTAAAGGAGAAAGCATATATTAATTAAATCTTATTTACTTATTATTACCATATTCTTCCCTTGTTTTTTGGCTTGGTACATTAGCTTATCTGCTCTATGGACAACCTGAGATAATGTTTCTCCCTGATGGGGAAACGCTAAACCCGCGCTTACTGTCAATCGAAATCCCAGTGTTTTATCTTTTGCTATTTTCCGCAGTAGTTTTTCGACAATCCTTTTGGCATTTTCTTTGGATACATTAACTAATAATACAACAAACTCTTCTCCTCCCCAGCGACCTATAATATCTAACTTCCTTAAATTTTCTCTCAAAATTCGGGCTAACACCTTCAGTGCCTTATCACCCCTTCTGTGACCATGCTTATCATTTATCTTCTTAAAATCATCAACATCTAAAAAAATAATAGCCAGTTTAGAAATCTCATTCTGTCTCCGCTTCTTTCTTTTATTCACTGCAGATTGAAAATAATTGTTGCTGATTTCTAAAAACCCTCTGCGATTATAAAGATTAGTTAAATGATCAAGATAAACCAAGCGCTTTAATCTCTCAATTTCCCTCTTTAACTGCCGAATTTGAGAATCTTTCCTCATTTATTAATTTTTTGTTTTTAAAATATTTAAAAATTTAGGCAAAAAGATAATTATCCCAGTAGTCACAGATACCAAAATACTTATCAGCACCGCTCCTGCTACTAAATCCTTTACAACTTTTACTTTGGGAGAAAATTGTGGTTGAACCAAATCTAACAATGTCTCTACTGTCGTATTAAGCACCTCTAAACTGAGTACTATGCCTATAATTAGGAGTAATATTAACCACTCTTCTCGAGAAATTCCCCAAAAACCAGCCAATCCCATTACTATAACAGCGATACAAATCATTATCTTAAAATTAGGTTGTCGAAGTGCTATCTTTAATCCCTGAATAGCAAAAGAAAAACTTTCTTGTCTCTTTCTAAAAAATGATTTCATTAATTTAGTTTTCTAATATGTTAGTATAATAGAGAAAATTATTTTCTACAATATCAGAAAATCACTTTTTCCTGACGAAATCGTATCTAAACAGCATCAATTGCCTTTCTTTTGCTGAGACCTAATAATTGTCTTTAGCGTTTTCCTTAGAGTATCCTCCCGGGGTATCACTTTGGGACTATTCCTTTCTGAAGAAGAAACTCCACGTTGACTAACCCTTTCTATAATCCCACCCGGAGATACCTCTTTTAGAGACGAAAGAGAAGATTTTCTGGGATTAGCTTTTTTCCCAGCCTGTTCTGCTCTTACTATCTTAAGGCACTCTTCACAATAAACAGGCCTCCGAGGGTCAGGCCTGAAAGGAACAATAATTTTTTTCCCGCAACGACTACAGACGGCCTCCCATCCTTCTGAAAAACCTTTCTTTTTTTCCTTTTTTCTGGGAGCAGAGAAAGAGAAATCTAAATAATGCCAATGTGCTATTTCTTGTTCTACTTCCCTCACTGGAGTAGCATAATGCTGGCGGGAATACTGAATAATATCCTGAATATAAGAGACAGAAGGAAGAGCGCTGGGAGGAATATTCATTCCTGAAAATCCTTTTGAAAGATTACCATCTATCATCAACTTTATATAAAAATGAAAATTAGGCAGATTCATTAAGTCCTCTTTAGAGAATTCTGGAACAAAATACTTCTCTAAAAACTCGGCATCTTCCGGTCCAACCCGAAAAGAAACCAAGCTCCCCACATTTCCGAAAATAGCATCTCTTACTTTCTCATTTAATTGGGCTATATACTGATGAGCTAAAGTAAGATTTAGACGATATTTTCTGGCTTCGGCAAAAATGTTGGCAAAGGATTCAGTAGAGAAATTTTGAAACTCATCTACATAGAGATAAAAATCCCTTCTCTCTTCTTCTCTTATATCCACCCTAGACATAGCCGCTAATTGAAGTTTTGTTATTAATAATCCTCCCAAAAGAGCAGAATTTTCTTCTCCTATTGACCCTTTAGATAAATTTCCCAAAAATATTTTTCCCTCATCCATAATTTCCCTAAAATCTATTTTGGTCTCCTTTTGTCCCACTATATTTCTGATTAGAGGATTAGATATAAACTGCCCTATCTTATTCTGAATAGGAGCAACAGCTTCAGTGGCATAACGCTCATGATATTTAGCAAATTCCCTCTGCCAAAATGCTTTTATAGTAGGATCAGTAATCTTCTCTATAACTGCTTTCCGATAATCAGCATCGGAAAGCAAGCGATTTATTCCCAGTAAAGTAGATCCCGGATACTCTAAGAGAGCCAGTAGAGCATTATTCAGAATATATTCCATTCGGGCAGACCATACATCCGGCCAAATTTTCTTAAAAACCCCCATTAAACCAGCAGCAACTAGATGTCTCCATTCTCGGGGCACTTCTTCTATAACATTAAAAGCAATAGGCCACTCTATATCGCTGGGGTTAAAGTATATTACATCCTTTATTCTGTCTTTAGGAATGAAATGTAGTATTCTCTGAATTAGTTCTCCGTGAGGATCTATTACGCCTAAACCATGCCTGTTGGATATATCTTGAATAATCATATTTTCCAACATAGTGGTCTTACCTACTCCAGTTTTTCCTATAATATAAAGATGTCTTCTTCGGTCATCAGTTTTTATCCCGAATCGCTGAAAATTATCCCGAAAATTAGTTACTCCTATATAGGTTATTTCAGACATAATTAAAGTTTAAATTTAAATAAGCTTAAGTAGGAAGATTAGGAGGCGGCTCACTTTTTCTGAAAAGTGTCTTTGTTAGAGAGGGAGATTTGACTTTAGAAGAAGGAAAATGGTAAACAGACGCTAATTCTTCAGGAACTAATACAAATAACTCTTTAGTTTTTTTTCTGTTAATAACGGACTTATAAAAGTTAAGTTTCTTTATAAACAACCTTCGTTTAACAAATATCTTTCCTTCTTCTTTGGTAGAACTATCCTTATTAACCTTGAACCCATTTAAGTGGCTAATAGTAAATTGATTTAAGAAAGCATAACAGGTCCCTATAGCTATCTCATTAAAACAATCTTTAGGGGCAAGATAAAAGAGACGGATTCCGGTTAAAAAGGGTAATTGTTCTATTTTCTTGCTTATTTTCTGAACTACCTCTCGTTTGGTCAAGGGCACTGATGGAGCAGATGCTTCTGTTTTGCTCTCTCCGGGCCATACAGGAGGAACTGCTACACCTATTAATAAATTTTTGAAAAAAGCTATCACCCAGTCCGTCCAAGTAATCTTTGGGGGTTCTTTTTTCCCGGAGAGTTTATTTATTTCTTTTTCCCCTTTCTCCAACCATTCCTTTGCTTTATCACCAGTTAAGGGTTGTATAATAATTTGAATCAATAGCAATTCTTCTTTCCTTAATTGAGAAATCCCTTCTATTAAACTAGATAAAGTATCTACACTTTTTTCCTCTTTTGTTTCTTCAAAAGAAGAATAGGTTTTAATAGGATAGACGTCAGATTGTATAAGTTTCATTTCAGTGCCCCAAATATCCCAGTTTTTATCGGGCAGAGATGGAGGATATTTCAGAAAATAATCCTGGACCTCTTTGATTTCCAAATCTGGATACTGAGCATAAAACTGAGAAAGCACCAATCCTTTATAGTCTCGAGGAACCCTCACAAAGAACCTTATCTCTTTTTCAATGCCCACTAATTCCAAACTTACATATCCTTTGGGTAAAGAATAAATTCCACTAAACACCTGTTCCATAGCTTTAGCGCCGCTTGTAATATAGGGATTCACTACTATTTCCAAAGTAACCCAATCTTTTATTTCTTCTTTCTTTTTCTTTTCCTCTTTTTTATATTTTCGCTGTAAATTTAAAAAAATAGTCCCAGCAATAAAAAGAACTATTAACCACCACAACTCTCTTATAATTGTCTCTAAAATAATCCAGAAAAGATATAATATCCGCTGGAGATAATAAACTGCAGAAAAAACATTAAAAAAATCCCTCATTAAATCTCCAAAACCTTAGGTTTGGATGCCGAATGCGCTAAAGTATAACGATGGCCGGGAAGCTTCTTAAATAATTTCTTGTTATTAAGATTGAGTATAATAGTAGTATCTCTGGCAAGCCGTTTTTTCTTTACTTGCCGTATTATGGCCTTGGCGGTAAGAGGCCTGCCAGCATGCTTTAATACATCCTTAATAACATCTGCCACAGTGCCCGGCTGATAACCCCAATCTCTTAGAGCATATATTCCTCTACCTATAAGAACAAAACGGGGATCTTTAATTAATTCATTATGAACTGTCTGAACTTGAATTTTCTTAAGCCAAGAGTGATGAGTAGGAACCACTGCTTTTGTATCTTGCAACTCATTAATACGTTCTGCTATTTTAGAAAAATGTAGTGGCTTACGATAATGTTTCAACATCATATAGGCCCTGTCTTTGGCTCCTCGAGGAGTAATTTCTGGCCATTGCAATAATCCATACTCCCCAAAAATATTTCGCCCAATTTTAGGAGAGAGAAGCAGATAAACCTCTAATTCTGCTAAAGTTATTTTGGGGCTAATATTTTGTTTTGCCCACTTCATCATTTCCTCCGGCCGGAAAACTCTTTTCTGCTTCTGAAAATATTCTTCTATCTTAGAAACAATATTCGCTATATGCGCAGGAGATAATGATTTCCTTCGCCAAAAACTTTTATGTTGTTTCGTTTCTGGTTCCAATTTTATCTCAGGAGAAAGACACAATAAAAATTTTATCGCTGCTATCTGGCTGGGACTAACCCCTAATATAGAAACTAATTTTTCCAAAAAACCTTTTTCTGTTTCTACTCCATTAGTTTTTTGCAAAACTTTTGCCGCAGTTCTCCAAAAATCCCGCAGCAGAGAAATTTGAGAAGATTTTTTAAGGTTTTCCAATGAGGCCTCTACAATCTGACGAATGCGTTCTCTAGTTACCCCATAATCCCTACCTATGCTCTCTAATGTTCTATTAGTTCCATCTATCAGCCCAAAACGTTTTTTTATTATATTTTGATTTCTTTTATTGAGTATAGAGATAACCTCTAATGCTAATTCTTTAGGTGTTTTTTTCATATTTATATTGCTCTGATTTGACTATTATTAATATTAAAGCAAATTTTCTTCTAATAGTCAAATATTATCTGCTTCTCCGGTTCCAATCATACAACAAAGAAGTGGCTAAAGCTAATGAAGAATAAGTGCCAGCTATTACCCCTACCACCATTGCTAATACTAACGCTTTTATGCTATGAGGACCCATTAAAAATAACGCTACTAAAGGGAAAATAGTGGTCAGAGAGGTATTAATTGATCTTATTAGGGTCTGCCTAATGCTCTTATTTATTATAACATCTAAGGGTTCCTTAGAGAAAAGACGCAAGTTTTCTCTTACTTTATTATAGACAACTATTGTGTCGTGCACAGAATATCCTAAGACAGTTAAAATTGCTACGATAAAATCAGAATTCACTTCCCAGTTTAAAAATCTTCCTAACACAGCAAAAACCGCTACCACTATCAATGTATCATGGACCAAACATAATATAGCTAAAAGACTATATTTATAGGAGGGGATGTTATGAAAAGATTGAGAGAAAGAATAACTTAAGTACAGAAGAATTCCTAAAACTACCAACAGAAATGCCCATATCATCTTTCGTGTTAACTCCTTGCCTATCACAGGACCTATACTTTCAAATCTTTTTTCTTCTAAATCAGGAAATTGTCTTTTCAGGTCTTGAAGCAATTGCTGGTGTTTTTCTTCACTTATAGAGGAGAATCTAAAAATCAAATTTCCCTCCCCTGTCACTTGAACAGTAGTTTGGCCCACAGATGACCCTTGAAGGTAATCAGCAATCTTATCCTTAACAGTTAAAGAATTAGGAACACTTATCTCCCATAACGAACCGCCCTTAAAATCTACTCCCCATTTTAATCCCCAAAAAGAAATAACAAAGATAGATGATATTATCAGAATCCCTGAAATTATATAAAATATTTTTCTGTTTTTTATAAAATCAATCATTTTATTCCATTACTTTAAGGATTACTTTTTCTTCCCGGCAACAAGGTTTCTATGAACAGCCGGGTAATGTAAATAGCAGTAATAATACTAACAGCAGTACCTATAGCCAGAGTCAAAGCGAAACCACGTACTAAAGAAGAAGTAAAATAGTAGAGAATAATGGCAGAAATAATAGTAGAAATATTAGAATCCCTAATAGCCGGCCAGGCATTTTTAAACCCTTCTCTAAGCGCTGCTTTTCTAGAGATACCTTGCTGATATCTTTCTTTACTATATTCAAATATCAAAATATTGGCATCTACTGCCATTCCTATTGATAAAATAAAACCAGTAATCCCGGCAAGAGTTAAAGTCACCGGAAGCGCTTTGAAAATAGTTAAGGATATTAACAAATAGATTATTAAAGATAAAGAGGCCAGAAATCCCTCATAACCATACACTATAATCATAAAGATAATGATACCCACAAAACCCCAAAGACCAGCTTTCTTAATTTTGAGTAAAGATTGACTGCCCAAAATAGGACTTATGGTTTGCTGTGAGATTAAATGAATAGGAACCGGTAAAGCCCCTTGATTTAATCTTTGGACTAAAGTCCTTGCCTCTGCCACAGTAAATTTTCCGGAGATTTGCGCTCTCCCTGAAGTAATAACTTCTCTAACTACAGGAATAGAGATTGGCTGTCCATCTAAGTAAATAGCCAATGGTTTATTAAGATTTTTTTTAGTAAGTTCAGCAAAAATTTTAGTACCTTTTGAATTAAATTGAAGATTTACCACCGGCAAAGAGGTAGTGGGATCAAATCCTAATTCGGCTCTCTTTAAATATTTTCCTGTTAAAATAGTCGGTTGGAACTCCAATTTTTCTTCTTTGTCTTTATCAGTACCCTCGGGATTATTCTTTAATTCTCGAAATTCTAAATAAGGGGTCTGACCGATCATTTTAATCGCCTTATCCACATCTTTTATTCCTGCCAACTCCACTCTTAGACGCCAGTGCTCCCCTATTTTCTCTACTGAAATTCGCGGTTCTTTAATTCCGCTGTAATTCACCCGTCTCTCAATTACATCTTTAAGGCCATTCATAGCAGAAGAATACTCCGCTGGAGATATATTATGTAAATCTGCTTCATAAATTAAAACTGTCCCTCCATAAATATCCAAGCCATAACTAAAATCCTTTTGAGAAAAACGAGGATATATAAAAAGGAACATTAAGACAGCTCCCCCCAAAACTAAAGCTAAGAGAATAACATTCTTTTTCATTTTTTATTTTTTAGAAAATACCCAATATTTCTAATATTATACCACACTCCTATCAGAAAAATAGTGAAGTAGTGCCTCCGGCGCGACTCGAACGCGCAACCCCCAGCTTAAAAGGCTGTTGCTCTACCAATTGAGCTACGGAGGCCTCTGTAAATTCTTATTCTTCGTCTTCTTTTAATCCTTCTATTTTAGTTCTCTTTCTGGCTTTATCTAATATACGGTCTATCTTCTCCTCTATAGGAATAAGCAACAAATTTACCAAAATAACTAAAATGGTAGCCACAACTGCTAAACTATAAAACCCCAAACCGGTTACTGCTCCTATACCAGCAGTAACCCAAACCATAGCTGCAGTAGTTAGCCCTCTCACCCTGTCTTCTTTGGGTTTAAATACTATCACTCCAGCACCCAGAAATCCTATTCCTAATACTATTTGTCCCAATGTTCTGGTGGGGTCTGAATTTAAGACCCCTAAATATTGCTCTGTTATCAATTTAGAGCCCAAAATAAAGAGCGCTGCACCCAGAGAAATAAAAGTAAAAGTCCTGATACCCGGCTCTTTTCTGGCCCATTCTCTCTCTAATCCTATCAGAGTTCCTAATAAAGCGGCAAGAATTAAGTTTAAGATAGCGCCTGTCATCGTTTTAGTATATTTTCATTAAATTTATTTTAGTATAACAAAAAATATTTCTTCTTTCAAATTCCAGATCTTGTCTTAAAAAATAAAATATATTATAATACAAAAAAATAAATAAAAAATAAAATAACTATTTCAAATAAAAATGATTTCTACATCAGAATTTAAAAAGGGAATTATAATAAAGGTAAATAACGAACCTTATCAGATAATAAATTATCAATTCTACAAGCCGGGTAAAGGAATGGCAGTAATGCGCACTACACTCAAAAACATCAAAACCGGTAAAGTAATAGATAAAACATTTCGCTCGGGAGAAAGATTTGAAGAAGTTGAAATAGAATATCAAAAGGCTACTTTTCTCTACAGTGACAGAAAGAATGCTGTATTTTTAGATGAGAATAACAATAGAATAACTATTCCTAAAGAAAAGGTTTCCTCCCAACTCCCTTTCCTTAAAGAAAAATCCGAAGTAGATCTAATGTTTCTTCAGGAAGAACTAATAGGAATAAAAATCCCTATTAAAGTTTCGCTTAAAGTTATTTCTGCCCCTCCCTCTATAAAAGGAAATACTGTGAGTGGTGCTACTAAAGTAGTCACCTTAGAAACAGGCCTAAAACTGAATGTCCCTATTTTTATTAAGGAAGGAGAAAATATTATAGTTAATACCGAAACAGGAGAATATGTAAGCAGAGATAAACAATAATTATTTCACAGTAACGCTCTTGGCTAAATTACGAGGTCTATCAGGATTAATACCTCTTTTCACTGCCAAATAATAAGCCAATAATTGGACAGGAACTATATTAGCCAAAGGAGAAAATAAAGGATTAACTGCTTTTATTTCTATAAACTTATTCAGTTCTTTCATCTCTCGGGGTCCAAAACCTATTAAATATCCTCCTCTGCTTTTCAGTTCCATAGCATTAATTAAAGTATTAGTTTCCTCTCCATCCTTAGCAAAATGAATTAAACAGGGAGTATTCTTTTCTATTAAAGCAATAACTCCGTGCTTCAATTCTCCGCCAGCAAACGCCTCCGCATGAATGTAAGTTCCTTCTTTAATTTTTAAAGCAGTTTCTAAAGCAGTGGGATAATTCAGCCCTCTTCCTATAATATAGAGATGCTCACTTTTCTGTAGCAAATGCGCTAATCTTTTTAGAGAAGATGGCTTTTCTTTTAGAAAAACAGCCAGAAAGTGACTAAGTTGTTTTAATTGGCGAACAATTTTTTGCTTTTGTCCCATCAGTAGAGAAACCAACAAGAGAAGAACAGTTAATTGGGCTATATAACTTTTAGTGGCTAGAACACATTTTTCCGGGCCCGCATGAACCATTAAAACTTTATCACTAATCCTAGTCAGAGTAGAGCCCATAACATTTACCAGAGATAAAACTTTCACTCCC
Source organism: bacterium (assembly GCA_021162155.1). Taxonomy (GTDB): domain Bacteria; phylum Patescibacteriota; class Minisyncoccia; order UBA6257; family UBA6257; genus JAGGZF01. The sequence continues at coordinate 18,078 of JAGGZF010000032.1, read as the reverse complement.
CTACTTTTGGCTCTTTTAACTGCTTCTAACACATCAGCAGTTTCTCCTGACTGAGAAATTGCTATTAACAGAGTATTCTTACGCAAAGTTCCTTCAAAATAACTAAGTTCACTAGCAGTAATAAAATCACAATCCTTTTTAAGTAAAGAGGAAAACCAATACTTCCCTACTAAACCGGCATGACCAGCAGTTCCACACCCCACAAAAATAATTTTAGAACTCTTCTTTATTAAATTCGCAGCAGACCTTAAATCTTTTTCCTTCTGATAAAGCGCTTTTTGTATCACTTCTGGAACCTCCATTATCTCCTTTAGCATAAAATGAGGATATTTTCCTTTCTCCGCTGATTCTTTAGTCCAGTGAATTGTATTAATTTTTCTGGTAATTTTTTTATTCTCTATAAAATTATATAATTGATAAGTTCCGTCATTTTTCAAATACACCATCTCTCCGTCATTAATAAAAATTACTTTATTAGTCCTATCTAAAAAGGCAGGGACATCAGAAGCCAAATAAAATCCCTTCTTATCCAATCCCATTACTAAAGGAGAACCATTTCTCGCCCCTATTATTTCTCCGCTCTTTCTTTCTAAAACCACACAGGCAAAGAGTCCTTTCAGACGCTTAAATGCCTTCTGGCAAGCCGAAAGAAAAGAATATCTCTTCCGGTATTCTTCTATTAAATGAGGAATTACTTCAGTATCTGTTTGAGAAACAAAGTGGTGTCCTTTCTTCTCTAATTCTTTCTTTAGGGATTCGTAATTCTCAATAATACCATTATGAACTACATAAATATTTTTATCACAAGAAAAATGAGGATGAGCGTTTATTTCTGTCACTGCTCCATGCGTAGCCCAGCGACTATTGTGAGTAAAAATAGCATTGGCTAAAAAGTTATGGTTTCCTTTTACCTCTAAATCATAAACAAATTTTGTATCTGAGGGTATCCGCTGAACATCTTTTACCCGAGTTAGAATTATTTGTTGAGAAAATGGATGAATCTTGAAGCTAAAATGTTTATCACCAAGTAATTTAAGTAAGCCAGTAAGTTTTTCTCTTTTCTTCTCACCACTAAATGATATATGTTTTTTAAATAACTCTATTGATTCCTTATTGCTAGTAGTCAGTCTAAAAGTCCTATTAAGTTTATTGTGTTTAGAATTAGGTGGCTCTATCATAATTGAAGAAATAATCCCAAATCGCAGAAGCCATAATTGCAAAGAGCGAATTAAAAATTCATCAATCATTCTTAGAGATAACTGCTTAGAAACTAAATTCACACACCCTTCAGCATCAAACAGACCCCTTATAAACGCTGCTAATTGACTATCTGGTAATTGCCCAATAGTGGAGAGAAAATTATGCTTATTTTGAATAACATTTACTTTTAGCCAATTACATAAATAAGTACTATTGAATTCTAAAAGCATAGCTTTTGTATCTCTTTGAGAAGCAATACGACCCTTTACACCAAATTCCTTTTCTATCAACCCTTTATATACTTCTAAATTGCTTACATCTATATCTTTAAATCTCAATGATCTTTTCCCTGCATAACCATCACCTATAAAATAACCCAGAATTTGCATTAGTCGGGAGTTACTAAACTCTGGCAACTTTATGAATTTCCCGTGAACTGTATTTACCGGTTTTAGATGAGGATATTTAGCATCGTAAAGCGCTTCCTCAAAACTTTTACCAAAAAAATTATATAATAATTCCAATTTGTCTTCTCTAAAGTTCCTATCATTGGCTACAATATGACCTAAATAAGCAGGAGAAACAGCAACTTTGCTGGATACTTTATTTAATCCAACAGCACTAATTTGGCTCTTAAGGAACGAAGCTCCGTAAGAAGTAAGAGTATAATATCTTTTATAAAAGATCGGTTTAAACCGAAGGGGCTTTGTCTCTGATGTTTTAATTCGTTTAGGAAAAATTAAGAGATCTTTCTTTTTTAAATCTTTGGTTAATTTTTCTACTATTTTATCTTTTTCCCAGACTAAATTTTTATGATTCGAGGTACTAATAAAATCAGAAAGTGGCGTTCGCACATAATAGAGATAAGGAGGGGATTTATGTTGAGAAACTTTTACTTCTCCATCCTCCAATACAAGATTCTCTGTATTCAAATTAACAATTTTTTCTCCATCAATAACATCCTTAATATATACAATTCTACCATCAGAAAGTTGGACTAAAGTATTTGGATGAAGGCAATGACCAATTCCAACTTTTCCTTCTATTGTTTCACCTTGTACTTGTCTTCTTTTGATTTCTTGCAATAAGTTCTCCACTTTCCCCACCTTTTTAATCAGCAGCATCTTATTAGAAGAAATTACACAAAGACCAGCAGAATCATATCCTCTATACTCCAGATGTTTTAAGCCATTCATCACAATTTCAACTGCGTCCCCTTTTCCTTTGTAAGCAATAATTCCGCACATAATATTAAATTTGTCCTCTAGGATCTATCTTTAAACCGTCTCCAAATCTACGAGGAATGATATGGATATGGGGCCTATGAACAACCACTGATTGTGCTGCTTCTCCTTGATTTATTAGAAGATGATAGCCATCAGCGCCAAGTTCTTCTTTTTCTTGTTCAGCTAATCTCCTTGCTAAACTCATTAATTCCTTCCATTCTTCATCAGGCATCTCGCCTACATTATCATAATGATTTTTGGAAATCACTACTAAATGTCCTTTGGATATAGGATTAATATCATAAAATGCCAAAAATTTCTCATCTTCGTAGTATTTTTGAGAAGGAATTTCTCCCCTGATAATTTTACAAAAGACACAATTATCTTTCAGCATAGTAGTGAAATAATTAATATTTTAAGGTTTGGACGCAAACTTGAAACCATTAAGAAACCAAATTTTGAGGTTTTCCTTGAAGGAAAGAATTTATATTATCTATGGTAGTAACAATAATGTTATGTAATGCTTCCTCTGTGTTAAAAGCATTATGGGGAGTAACAAGCACATTATCCAAATCAACTAATATATGATTCAAAACTACATTTTTAAGTTTCTCTGTCTCATTCAATCTGTCCTTCAACAATAATTCTTGTTCCTCTTTTATTTCCTTTTCTTCTTCTAAAACATCTAAGGCTGCTCCCGCTATTTGCCCCGATTTAAGCGCTTGATAAAGTGCTTCTGTTTCTATTATACCCCCCCGAGCAGTGTTAATAACGAAAGCACCTTTTTTAATTAAAGGAATATTATTACTATTTAATAGATGGTGAGTAGAAGAATTATAGGGCACATGAAGAGTTATAATATCTGACTCCTGTAATAACTGCTCTAAAGATACATAAGTAAAGCCCAGCTGTTTTTCCTTTTCCTTGTCAGGATATCTATCGTAAGCCAAGATTTTCATTTGAAATCCTTTGGCAATCTTGACGACATTAGTTCCTATTCTACCAGTACCTATCACTCCTAAAGTTTTCCCGAACAATTCTCTGCCCCTTAAATTCTCCAAACTAAAATTTCCCTCTTCCCTAACCCTATGATAAGCATCATAAATTTTTCTCACTAAGCACAGAAGAAGAGCAAAAGTATATTCTGCAACCGTATGGCTTCCATAAGCAGGAACATTGCTAACCAAAATTTTCTTCTCTCGGCAATAATCTACATCTATATGGTCAAAACCGGTAGACCGAGTTGTTATATAACGTAAATGAGGTAATTTTGTTATTACTTCAGGAGTAAAGCGGGAATTAATAAAAGGAGAGATAATTGCGTAATCTTGAAATTTCTCTATATTTTCTGAAGACAAACTTTCTGAGTAAAGATCGGCTATTGCCAAAAATTCTGGAAATTTTTGCAATGCTTCCTTCTCCCAATCACTAATTTCCAAAAGCGCTACTTTCTTCATTGTATATTTTTACCTTTATCTATAATAGAATCTTAAACTCTGCTTGCTTTTTATATATCTCTATTATCCTATTGTATTTTACCATTCTTTCCTCTGGTTGAGGAGCACCTGCTTTCAGTCCCCAAGCACCAGCTGCCCAAGCCAAATCGGCGATAAAATTATCTGTTGTTTCACCGCTCCGGTGACTAACTATAATTTTAATTCTTTTTCGTTGAGCCAGAATTATAGTTTTTAACGTCTCGGTAACAGTTCCTATTTGAGTGGGTTTAACAATGACTCCGGTAATTGCTTTTTCTGCTACCGCTCTCTGTAATAGAGTAGGATTAGTCACTATTAAATCATCTCCTATTATAACAGTTTTTCTCCTGCAGAAGGAAGTAATTTTACTAAAATCTTCCCAAGCATTTTCCTCAAAGGGGTCTTCTAAAGAAATTAAATTATAGCGTGCGATAATCTCCCGATAGACCTCCAGTAACTCTTTGGCAGAAATTACTTTAGAGGGAAACAAATAATAAACTTTTCTCTGTTTGTCATAAAAAGTAGAAGCCGCTACATCTAAAGCAAATCTAACTTTGTTTTTTAAATGAAGTTTTTCTCTAATAACAGAATATATTTCTAAGGGTTTTTCGTAAAAACTTTCTGGAATTAACAGTCCTCCTTCATCACCAAAATCCTGCTTTTTATATTCATCCCAAAAATATTGTTTTAATTTGGAAAAAAAGAATTTTCCTAATGCCAAAGAATCGCAAGGATTATTTAACACAGGCACTATTAAATACTCCTGAAATTTTGGCCCATAAACCGCATGCTCTCCTCCATTGATAAGATTAAATAAAAAAAGAGGTGCTTCTTTTTTAAAAAACTTCCTCCAATAAAATCTCCTCCGCAAATCAGGGGCAATTCTTATCATCTCTTCCCGTAACAACTGCCACAATTCTTTTCTCTTTAATTTAGCCAACAGGCGAGCAAAAGTTTGAGATAGAACCAGTAGTAAATTACCTCCTAAATTATGTTTATCTTTTGTCCCGTCTAAGTGAAGAAGAAAATTATCAAATTCTTCTAAACAATTAAATTCTTTTTTTAGGAGAGCAGTTTTGATGGAAGAAAAATGCTCCAGTGCCTCTCTGGGAGATACACTATACGCCTCCCTTTCGCCTTTTGACTTTCCTTGGGGAACACTAGAAGAAACCTGCTCCCCGCCACTACGCATAACGGCGGCTAAGGTTTCCTGTTTTCGAGAATCAAGAACCACTTGAATCTCTACATCACCCAAGCGCATAATTTTGTTATCAGTTATTTAATTCCTGCATCGCTCTTAATAACTGTTTGTCTTTCTCTATGTTCAATTCACCATAACCACTTATATCATCTTCATTTTTAACTTTAATATCCGGCTCTAATCCATTTTTTTCTATAAGCACATTCTGGGGCGTAAACCAGCGTGCTATAGTAATTTTTAATACATTACCATCTTTTAAATGCACTAATTCCTGTACAGATCCTTTCCCAAATGTTTTTTCCCCTATAAGCTTAAGACCTCTGTTGTCCCTTAATGCTCCGGCTAAAATCTCAGCAGCAGATGCTGTGCCCTGATTAACTAAAATAACAGTAGGGATATCCTTAAATAACCCCGGGCCTTGAGCTCTATAAATCTTCTCTTCATTATTAGCTGTTTTTTCTCTAAGAACTATATCTCCTTTGTTCAAAAACCAGCCACTGACATTTACTACATATTCTAAATATCCCCCGGGGTTATTTCTTAAGTCCAGTATCAATTTCTGCGGCTTCTGAGCCAATAATTTTAACGACTTCTGATAAAATTCTTCTAAAAGCGGCTGATTGAAATTATAAATCCTCAAATAGCCGATTTTATCATCCAGCATCTGGCAGCGCACAGAAGGAATAACTATCTTTTCTCTTTTTAGAGTTATCAACTTTGGTTTATCTAAAGAATTTCTATATATAAGAAGTTGAACCTCTGTGCCCTCTGGTCCTCTTATTAATTTAGCGGCTTCTAGAGTAGAAAGGTCTGAAGTAGGTTGGCCATCTATCTCCAGTATTTTATCATTAGGTCGCAGTCCTGCTTTAGCAGCCGGAGTGCCCGGCAAGGGAGTAACTACTATTAAAAAGTTTCCTTTTTTTTCTATTTCCATTCCTACTCCAGAAAACTCTCCTGATAACTCTTGAGATAAATCTTGTGCCTGTTGAGAGTCCAAAAATTCAGAATAAGGATCTTGGAGGGACCTTACTAAACCTTTAGTAGCCCCCTCTATTAGTGTCTGGCTATCTAAGTGCTGGCGGTCCACATACTTGTCTAAAATCACTTTCCAAGTATCCCAAAAGATACTCATATCTCCCGGAGGCAAATCTGGCGGTTTCTCTCTGTGTATTATTTTCTCAAAAGGAGAAGGAAGATTAGCCTGCCATCCCCATTTTACTCCATTATAAAAACCAGAAAGAAAAATCCCTCCATTAAGAAGGACGATCAGTAGTACTAATAAGGCCTTTTTTATTTTTTGTCCCATTAATAATATCTTTTAAACATTATATATTATAATCGTTTTTTCTGTCAAACTTCGTGCTTTCCTTTCTTTGTGGATTAAAAAGAGAAAATGAGATAAAATAAAGAAAATAAATAAAACAGAAAAAAATTAGCAGAAAATATAATGGCTTCTCATAGAGTTTTTTGGGCTATCTGTCTTCCCTCAGAAATAAAAGAAAAATTAGAAGAATACCAAAAAAAGTATTTATCCCCAGAATTCTTCAGGAAGGTAAAACCAGACGCTCTTCACTTAACTGTACTTTTTATCGGAAGCGTGAAAGACAGAGAAATTCTTTCTTTACAGGTAATAGGAAAACAACTAACTTCTCCTTTAAGCCCGTTCTCAGTATCTTTCAATAAAATTACTTACGGTCCCTCCTCTTCCCGGCCAAGGTTAGTGTGGTTAGAAGGAGAACACTCTCCTATTCTTTCAGAATTAAGAAATAAGATGGAGCAACAATTAAAGAGATATCATATCTCTTTTCATCAAGAAAATCGTCCTTTAAAACCTCACATCACTTTGGCACGTATTCGTAAAGGAATTTCCTATCAACAACTTCCTCCCCCTTCTTACATAGAGAAACACCTTAAATTACAATTTACCGCCCGGGAATTATCTCTTATGGAAAGCCATCTCAGGCCTTCTGGAGCAGAATATAAACAAGTAGCCCAATTTTCCTTTCTTGCTTAATTATGTTTGTTATTAAAGTCATTCCTTTAACCTATCTTCCGTTAACTGAACCCCAGCAACTCTCCTATTTTACTACCGAAAATTTACCTACAGGGGCTGTAGTTCAAATACCTTTAAAAAAAAGAATAACATCGGGAATAGTTACCACATCAGTTCCTCTATCTTTAAAAAAAGCAGAAATCAAGAAAACCTCTTTTCAACTCAAACCTGTCAAAAAAATTATCTCTTCCCAGCCAATAATATCTCCTTTTCACTTCTCTCTCGCTAATTTCCTATCGCATTATTACTTTGTCTCCTTGTCACTGGCACTAAAAACTATCCTACCTGCTAATCTACCGAGTTTAATCAAGCATCTTCGTCTGCCCGCTAACTCCAATCTAAATGACAAATTAAAACAAAATAAAGTCAGGATACAGGGAGTATTCAGTTGGAAAGCCACAGAAACTGCGATAAACAAATCATTAAAAAAGAAAAAGCAGGTACTTTTTCTCGTCCCTACCTTCTTCCATCAACAATATTATACTGAAATATTAAAGAGAAAATATCCCTCTTACCTTGAAGAACTACATCACAATTCCTCGTCTCTAAAAATAGCCCATCTGTGGAATCAATTATATACCAATAAACCCCTTATAATAATTGGCCTTCGCTCTGCTCTCTTCCTTCCTTGGAGTAATTTATCACAGATTATAATCTTAGACCCCGCTAATCCCGCTTATAAATCTTGGCAGCAGAGACCATATTATGAAGCCACGATATTAGCGCAAAAAGTCGCATCTTTACATTATGCCATCATCACCTACTATCAAAATTATTAATCTACAACAAGAGCGTCATTCAACTAAGAAATTCCGAGTATTAGGAGATACATCTCGTTCTCTTATATTAAAAGCATTACAAAATAAACAGCAGATAGTATTCTTTATTAACAGGAAAGGAATGGCCACCTCGATTATTTGCCAAGATTGTGGTTATGTGTTTAAATGTCCTAATTGTGATATCCCTCTAACTTTTCATAAATCTCCCTCAGGAAACTATCTTCTCTGTCACCACTGCAATTATAAAAAGGAGGCGCCTCTTATTTGTCCTGCCTGTGGAGGACACCGATTACTGCCTTTAGGGATAGGAACAGAAAGAATAAAAGAAGAACTAAAAACTATTCTTCATCTTACTTCTCCTAACGTAAATAAAAACAATAAAATAACAATAGAAATAATAGAGGGAGAAATGGAAGATAAAAAAGAACTGTTGCTTTTAGAAAAATTTAATAAAAAACAGATTCAGGTTCTGATAGGAACTGAAGCATTATTAAGGCCTCAACTGAAAAAAGCGGATATAGCAGTAATTCCTTCTTTAGATCCATTACTATTTTTCCCTGATTACCAAAGTGAAGAAAGAGTTTTCCATTACCTGCTGCGGATTAAAAAAATCACCAAAAAATTATTAATTATCCAAACTTTCCTTCCTCAACATAAAATTTTCCTTCATCTTTCTAATAATACCCCGGATAAATTTTTTCAAGAAGAACTAAAGTGGCGCCGTGAACATCTCTGGCCACCTTATGCTCAATTAATTAAATTAGAATTCCGCAGCAAGGACTTCCTTCGGGGAGAAAAAATAGTTAAAAATTTCAAAAATAAAATCTCTGCTGCCATTCAAAGAAAACTTCCCCCAAAACAACAAAAAAAATTTATAATTCTAGGACCTAGTCCTTCCTTCATAGCCAAAGAAAAAGGTTACTATAAATGGAATGCTCTGATTAAATTTATACCTCAACGCCAACCAATCATTAAAAAAGAATTGCTTTATTTCGGCTTAAAAAACCTTCTCCCCGCTCTTTCTCCCGAAGAACTATCTATAAGAAATAAAATATTATTAACTATTCCTCAAAAGTGGATAATAGATGTGAACCCTAAAGACACATTGTAAAAAATATATAATAATATTCGAACAACTACTATGAACTTAATTACAGGTGAAAATAACAAAATTCTGAGACAAAAAAGCAAGGAGGTTACTCAAATAGACCAAGAAATACATCTTTTAATTCAGGAAATGAAAAAAATTATGATAGAAAACAACGGCATTGGCTTAGCCGCTATCCAATTAGGGATTCCCAAAAGAGTAATAGTCACCTATGTTAATGACAAATTTCGTGCTTTTATTAATCCGCAAATTATTAAATTCTCTCCAGAGACTTCTTCTCTAATAGAGGGATGTTTAAGTTTGCCCGGTTACTGGGGAGAAGTAGAAAGACCAGAAAAAATCACCCTTCGGGCAATTTCAGAACAGGGAAAAAAAATTAAACTTAAAGCCTTTGGCTTATTAGCAAGAGTAATCCAGCATGAAGTAGATCATCTCAACGGTATCTTATTTATTGATAAAGCAAAAGAGGTCCATAAAGAATCAGGAAAATTAAACGTCTTATAAATAAAAACAAAAAAACAAACAAAAATAAAACAACAGAATAATATGCGTTTTTCCTTTTGGGGTTCTTCCAATTTCGCTAAAACAGTATTACAGGGCTTACTACAAAACCGGTTAAAACCTGTTTGTGTTATTACTACTCCCCCTCGACCCCAAGGAAGAAAAAAAATTATCACCCCTACTCCAGTACACCAAACTGCCTTAAAAAATAAAATACCTGTTTTGTGCCCCTCTCGTCTCTTGGAAGAAACTTTTTTAGAAAAATTAGAAAAATATAAACCTGAAATAGCACTATTGACGGGCTATGGAAAGATTATCCCCTCTCAATTGATACATTTCTTTCCTCAAGGATTTTTAAATCTCCATCCATCTCTATTACCCCGATGGAGAGGAGCCACTCCTATCCAATCCACTATATTAGCCGGAGACACCCAAGCCGGAGTCACCTTATTTCTTTTAGATGAAAAAATAGATCATGGCCCAATTGTCGCTGTTAAAAAAATAAATATTAATAATAAACGCTATACTTATCCTCAATTAAGTCAATGTTTAGCCCAATTGGCAATTAATTTAATTATAGAAACCCTTCCTCAATGGCTACGAAAGGAAATCAGGCCAGTTCCTCAAAATGAATCTCTGGCTACTTATTGTTATAAAATTACCCGTTCAGATGAAAGAATAAACTGGAATCAAGACGCAGATTACATAGATAGAAAGGTAAGAGCGCTAAATCCTAATCCGGGAACTTATACAATCGCTTCAGAGAGAATAATTAAAATAATCCAAGGACAAAACTTCCCCGATAACCCCCAAACTGCTGCTAAAAAACCGGGAGAAACTTTTATAGTAAATTCTAATCTGGCAGTAAAATGCGGAAAGGGGTATTATGTGATTAGCCAACTTAAACCTGCTGGAAAGAAAACTATGTCCAGCAGCGACTTTATAAAAGGTAATTCGTGGATATTAAACCAAGTTTTACAATGAATAAACATTATCCATCAGTAATATTCTTTCTCTCTTTACTAACCATCATAACATTGTTTATTTTCCTTTGGGGCAAAGTTTCTATTATTAATCCAGCTCCTTCTTTAGAGACAGCAAATATTGCTGCCACACAAAATCCTCTTAATATAGAAATTCCTCCTCATATTAACTTAGAGGATTTCTATAAAACCTATGGAGAAAGGTTATTAGGAAACGATAAAATTAAAATTATTAGCAGAGAGGAATGGGGCGCCAATAATTCTTATAGTAATCCTGATTTTATCACTTCTTATTGTCAAAAACATTATTGTTCTTCTCAAGAATACGACCCTGAAGACAGTTTTACACCTGCGGAATATCTAAAAGCAAGAGAGTTAATGATAAACTATAAGAATTATTTTCAGCAGTATGATGATCTATTCTTACAAACTAAAAGAAAAAATAACGGAGTAAATTATCACTATCTGCCGGTAGAAGAAATAGTTATTCACCACACAGCAGGCAAATATACCAAAACTTTAGAAGAAAGCAAAAAAGAAATTCAACGCATTTATTTACTTCATGCAGTGCGCAGAAGATGGAGAGATATAGGATATCATTATCTTATAGATAGCCAAGGGAGAATTTTTGAAGGGACTTTAGGAGGAAAATACTCCATAGGGGCTCATACTTACTATCACAATCGGGGTACAGTTGCAATAGCGTTAATGGGAGATTTTCGTCCCGGGCACGATAAACTTACCCCTAAAATGACAGAATCTTTAATAAAACTCATACAATATCTTGTCCAAGAATATAAATGGAATCTTAATAATCATCTCTTTTATCTCAGAAAACCGGATTTATCAGGAAGAGAATGGAGCACTAAAATTATAAAAGGCCATAAAGAATTGGATTTAAGAAATCCTCCTACAGAGTGCCCCGGCATAAATCCGGAAAAATTAAGAAAACTAATTTTCCCTCAAATATTTACTCAATAGGTTTTTTATCTTTTCTATCTTCCTCTTGAAAATGCTCTACCTGATACTCATAAATTTCTAACCCCGATTCTCTAATACACTGAGGAGGCAATCCTGCCTTTACACATAGGTGACTCAAAAATTCTTGCGGCTCTTGGAGTTCTTCCCAAACTTGAGGTAAAAATGTTGCCTGATGAGCATCTTTTTTAATTAAGACCCCGGGCTTTTTCTGACGCAAATAATCCAGCAACTCTTGATAACTGGAAAATTTAGGCACCGGCTTTAAATTCGATAAAATAGATATCTCTATTTTAATCTCTGGTAATTCCTGCAACTTAACAGGGGTAAAACGAGGGTCAAATAGAGCCGCTGCTAAAGTATTCTCTATTATTCCTTGATACAAAGGTTTCCCGGGTTCTATATTCCCTATACAACCCCTTAATTGACCACTCTTGGTCAAAGTTACAAACACCCCTCTTTTTTCCTGAAAAATACAAGAAGGTAAGGATTCTCCATCCACCTCCAATATTGTCTTTTCTTTAAGATATTTTTCTAAAGTTCTTCTGGCTAAAGATAAAAGAAATTTTTTCTCTGAAGGATTGAGCATATCAAATTTTTATTGTTAATATTTATATATATTTATTTTATAAACACTACGCTAGCATAACCCACTACTTGTTCTTTTCCTCCGGCTGTTTCTCCTGAATTCATCGCCCGCAGAAGTACAGGACGCCAATTATTCTGCACTGCTATTTCCAAAAGCAAAGATATAGCGGTTTTACCACAGGCCTCTCCAAATTGTTCAAATCTCTGCCTGTCTCTCGCTAAAATAGCGTCTAATGTCACCTTATCTACCCTGCGCGCATCCTCAAAGCTGAGATAATGACTTAAATCAGAACTTACTATTAATAAACTATCGGGACTGCGTAATAAAGAGAATAAAGCCCTGCTTCCTTTCTCTATATCAATATCTCCTACCAATAAAGGAAAAATTTTAAATTCCTTCTTTATTACCTGCAAAAATGGTAATTGAACTTCTAAGCAATGTTCTGGCTGATGAATTCTTGCTGATTGTTGGAACAATTCTGGATAAACCACAGAAGGAAAATCACTTAAAGATAATGTTTTCACTCTACCCAAAGGTGTATCCCAATATCCCGGGGGAGAAAAAACAAAGTCAGGAAAAACAAAATGATGACTAGGCCCTAATAATATAACAGTAGAGAATTCTTTATCTTGAATAACTTTATAAGCAGAAGCTGCTACTATTCCAGAATAAACATATCCAGCATGAGGCACTATTAATCCTTTGGGTAAATCTTCTAATTTTCTAACAGACGATTGACGAATAAACAACTCCACCATCTGTTTCAATTCTTGAGGATTATCAGGATAAAAAGTTCCAGCGGCTATGGGAGATCTAATATACATATATTTAATAATTTTTGTCGCATTTATTTTTCCCACCTTCCGGCAATTTCTGCACCACAATAGGGACAGTGACCCTTTTTAATTTTGTTCTCTATTAAGCCAATACCCCACCTCTCTATAATTTTCTTACCACATTTAGGACAATAAGTGCTCTCATAACGAGAATTAGGAATATTTCCGGTATAAACATACTTTAATCCCGCTTTCTTCCCTATATGATATGCCTTAATTAAAGTTTCCTGAGGAGTAGGAGGAACATCTAACATTTTATAAGCAGGATAAAAAGCAGAAATATGCCAAGGTAAATCCGGAGATATCTTTACTAAAAATTCAGCAATCTTTTCTAATTCCTTATCAGAATCATTTTTTCCCGGAATAACTAAAGTGGTTACCTCTTCCCAAACTCCCTTTTCCCAAATCTTGCGGATATTTTTCTTAACCGGCTCAATAGCACCAGAAGCAATATCACGGTAGAAACCAGGAGAGAAACTTTTCAGGTCTACATTAATGGCATCAAGATAAGGAATAATAGCGTCCAAGGTTTCGTTACTCATAAATCCATTAGAAACCCACACATTTCTTATCCCTTCCTGATGTGCTAATTTCATTGTATCTAAAGCATACTCTGTCCAGATGGTGGGCTCGTTATAAGTATAGGCGATAATTGGAATATCTTTTTCTTTACAAAATTTAACAATCCTCTCTGGGAGCCAATTCTCTCCATAATCTTCTTCAATAACTCTCTGGGAAATATCCCAGTTCTGACAGAATTTACATTTAAAGTTGCAACCTATAGTGCCTAAAGAGAAGGCAGCAGAACCGGGTAAAAAGTGAAATAAGGGCTTTTTCTCTATAGGATCAATATTAACAGCAACTGCCTTACCGTAAACTAATAAATATAACTCTCCATCTATGTTTTTTCTTACCCCACAAATTCCATAGTTATTTAAAGCTATCTCACAATAGTTATTGCAAGCCAAACATGTTACCTTATTATCTTTCAGTTTTTTATATAAAAGAGCTTTCTTCATTTGCTTTTATTATATCAAAATATTGACATTTATTAAAATAGTCCTATAATAAACATTAAGAAAGTTTTATGCTTTAAAATTTTTAAAAATTAAAAAATAAAAAATGCAATACGGCAAACACCTTTTGGTAGAGGTTATTACCAATAATCCAAAAGGCCTAGATAATGAAAACTTTATCAAGGGGGTGTTTGATAAAATAATTCGGGCGGTTAAAATGACAGCAGTACTGCCAACAGTAGTTTATAAATTTCCTAAAAAGGATGATGCCCCTAAAAATACTGCTTCAGGTTTAACCGCTTTTTCTATTGTTCAGGAATCACACTTATCAATTCATACTTGGCCAGAAAATAATTATTTTGCCCTTGATTTGTTTTCCTGTCGCGATTTCGATGAAAAAAAAGCTATAAGAATAATAAAAAAATCTTTTCAGATTAAAAAAATTCACTTTGAAGTAATTAATCGCGGAATAAAAATCAATTTTTAAAATTTTAAGGGTACTAACTTCATTTCATCTAATCTTTTAAAGATAAACCCTTGAGAATGAAGTTCCTGTATTATTCGGGGCAATACTTCTAACATATAAAATGGCCTCACTCCTCTCTCTTCATAATGCTGACTGCCATCATGTAAATCTATGATGGATCCGTTACGAACTGCCTTTTTTATCTTTTGGTATAAAATGTCAACACTAAGAAATTTCCAATCTTGAGGATCTACATCCCACAGAATAATCTTATTATCTTTTTGAGAAAAAACTGGAGAGCCCTGACATAACTTTAGATTTCCATAAGGAGGACGATAAAATTTAGGTCTTTTCCCTGTAATATCCTGAAGAATTCTCGCACCTAGAACAAAATCTGGTCTTTCCTTCCTGTGATGAATATAGCCATGCGCTCCTATTAAGTGACCTCTATCTCTTATCTCTATAACTGCCTGAGGATATTTCTGAGCCAAATAACCCAAAAGGAAGAAATTAGCCCTAATTCCTAAATCATCCAAGATATCTAATAGATAATAAGTAAAAGGAGGATTGGGGCCATCATCAAATGTTAAAGCAATCTCTGGTATCGCCCGGTCTCCGTAAGAATAATAAATCATAATAAGTTTATTTATCTTTTCTTTTTCTCCAGTGAAATAAATGTCTCTGATAAAAGAGAGTTTTTATCTTCTGATTCTTTAGTATCTTTCTTAATCTAAAAATAGCAGGCGTGCGATAACCAGCCCCTCGAGGATTAAATTTTCTAGCCCAATTTTTCATTTATTTGATATTTTAGCTCTATTAGGAAGAGAAAATTCACAACCGCAATATTTTTGACGGTAGATTTGATATTGATGAGACAACTTTACTCCTCTCTGATAAGCACTTTTGGCTTCCAAGGGAATGTTGAAATAATGTAATTTATATTTAACAGACAATTCTCTCCCTAAAGAATTAATAAAATTAGTATTTTTCCATCTATTTACACTTAAAGTTGTAGTCCATTCTTTGTATTGGTTTTTTACACAGAAATTCACGGCCTTTTCCAAACGAAAGCGGAAACAATACAGACATCTTTCTCCGTTTTCCTTATAGAAAGCCGGCGGATGGCTAAGATGGTTTTTTATATAACTTAACCATTCCTGATGCCGATATTCTCCCTGATATAGTTGCAAATGATATATTTTTGCTATCTTCTGTACTTCCTGTAATCTTTTCTGGTATTCCTCAAAAGGAAAGATGTTAGAATTCTCCCAATACAATATTATCTTTTTAGAGGTTTTATGGAGAAAAAAATCTATGATAGGCAAAGCACAAGGGGCACAACAAGTATGAAGAACCAATATCCCTCTTTCCATTTTATATATTATCTTCTATTATTGCTTGCCTCAATTTATTCACCAATCTCATTATAAACCTCAAATTGTGAATAGTGGCTAATCTCAAATAAAGCGGCTCTTTTGTTAAATATAGATAATGAAGATAAGCGCGGGAAAAATGCTGACAGGTATAACAATCACACTCACTATCTATAGGATTATCATCCTCTGCAAAACGGCTATTACCAATCTTCAATAAACCATCCCTAAACTCTGATTCAAATCTTATTTCTTTATTAACGATAGTCACTTTCCCTTCATATAATTCTCCGTGACGCGCTACTCGCGCCGGATTGACACAATCAAACATATCCACTCCTCTTTTTATCACTTCTATTATATCACGAGGAGAAGCACCCAGCCCCATAGTGTAAAGCGGCTTGTCCGGAGGTAATACATCTACTACAGAATCCAGTAAATTCAAAGTAGCCGGAATATTATATCCTATGGTCTCCCCTCCTAAAGCAATACCATCTATCTTTAAAGAGGACATAAAGCTAATAGATTCCCGGCGTAAATCTTCAAACGGGCCACCTTGAGCAATTCCGAAAAATAAAGGTTTATGGGAACTATGATTATAGAGTTCTAAGTGTCTTTGTAAAGATCTCCGAGCCCACCGATGAGTCCTTTCCATAGATTTCCTAATAACTTCTTTGTCCGAATTATCAGGAGCACACTCATCAAAAGCCATTATTATATCTGTTCCTATCTCATATTGAATCTCTATAGATTTTTCTGGAGAGAGGAAAAACTTTGTCCCATCAAGAGGAGACCTAAACCAGACCCCTTCTTCGGAAACAGTTGTGCCCAAAGCCGGAGCTTTCTGATTAAAACTCCACACCTGAAACCCCCCAGAATCACTTAAAATTGGTTTATTCCAATTCATAAATTTATGTATCCCGCCTAACTTCTTTATAGTGGCACTACCGGGTCTCAAGAAAAGATGAAGAGCATTCACTAATATTATTTCTGCCTCTATTTTTTGTAAATCATCAGGGGCTATTGCTTTAACAGCGCCTTTGGTACCCGGCGGCATAAATACAGGAGTAGTAAAAACTCCGTGTTCAGTAATTATCTTTCCTACTCTGGCTCTACTTTTAGAAGAACGGTGGAGAATTTTAAATGACATAATAAAGAATTTAACACACTCTATCTAATAAACATAGCATCTCCGAAAGAAAAAAATCTATATTTCTTCCGAAGTGCCTCCTGGTAGGCCCTAAAAATTAACTTTTTTCCTGCAAAAGCACAAACTAACATTAGAAGTGTTGACCGGGGGAGATGAAAATTAGTAATTAAACTATCCACAATTTTAAATTTATACCCCGGATAGATAAAGAGGGTGGTCCAGTTTTGGCCAGGTAAAAGATAACCATCTTCTGTGCTGCTAGATTCCAAGGCTCTTACTACTGTTGTTCCTACAGCAATGATTCTTTTCCCTTCTTTTTTCGCCTTATTAATACTCTCTGCTGTCTTTTTATCTATAATAAAAAACTCTGAATGCATTTGATGATCCTCTATATTCTCTGTCTTCACCGGCAAAAAAGTTCCTAATCCTATATGTAGGGTTATATATTCTATTTGTACTCCTAATTCTTTAATTCTCTTCAGAAGTTCCGGAGTAAAATGAAATCCTGCCGTAGGGGCAGCTACAGAACCTTCTTTATTAGCATATATTGTCTGATAGTTTCGAAAAGATAAATCTGTAGGATTCTTTATATAAGGAGGGAGCGGCACTTCTCCTATCTGAAGAAGGTGTTCTTTTAATTCTTCTCCTTGTTCATTAAATTCTATAACTCTTTCATAATTTTTTCTTTCCTTAACTCGACATCTTAATCCTTGTCCAAACTCTATTTCTGTTCCCTCCCTCAGTTCTGGTTTCCCTATGGCTACCCATCTTTTAGGCCACTGCTGAAAATCAATAAAAGAAGCACCTTTTGGTCTTAAAAGCAAAAGTTCTACTTTTCCTCCAGTAGAAATTTTCTTTCCTCTAATACGCGCAGGAACTACTTTAGTATCATTGAATACTAATACATCTTTGGAACTTAAATAATCTACAATCTCATAAAAAAACTTTTTGTGCTCTATAATCTGATTCTTTCTATCTACTACTAAAAGTTTAGAATGGTCTCGAGGAACAACCGGTTCCTGCGCTATCTGTTCCGGAGGAAGATAATAATCAAATTCTTCTGTCCTCATTACTTTTAATAAATCATTACTCCCTACAACAATCCAATATACTTTCTATTATCTTACCTAATTTAGACCAAACT
>JAGGZF010000006.1 GCA_021162155.1 bacterium | reverse complement strand
TTATGACAAACTACTTAATCAACTTTTCCAATTGTTCCTTCAACATCTCTACCTCTTGTTGAAGCATCTTCTCCATCTTCTCCCAGAATTCTTTAATTTCTGGGTGTCCCTCCTTCTCGGCATTTTCTTTATATTCCCTCATTCTCCATAAACTATCTAATACTTCTGAGAGTTGATGAAGTAAATCGTGATAAGTATTAGGAAACATACGATTATTTTTTTAAATTTTAATATGACCTATTGGTATTATAACCTACATTAATATCAAAGTTAAGATGCCTATTATCCAGCAGTAAAGAGCGAAATAAATTAACTTTCTCTGATGAAGTGACAACAACTTAACAAGAAATTTCAAGGACCAAAAACTAAAAATACAAGATACTGCAGCACCTAATAAATAATAAGGAAGTAAGCCATTGTTTATCCGAGCAACATTAGAAAGCTCTCCCGCTACAGCACCTGCTATAAGAGGAATAGCTAAAAGAAAGGAGAAGCGAATGGCTGTTTTGCTTCGTAAGTTAGAAAATATTCCGGCGCTGATAGTTATTCCGGAACGAGAAATACCCGGCAAAACTGCTAAAGATTGTAATAATCCTACTATCACCGAATTTTTCCAATTCACTCGCGAAGAAAAATTCTTTTTGTAATAACTGGCTCCTGCTAAAACAAAACCAGTAAAAAGCAAACAAAGTCCTACTATTTTCGGTTGAGAAAAACTATCCTCTATCAAATTCTTAAAAGGAAAAACTATAATCGCAGTAATAAAAGTAGCCAAGAAAACATTTAGAAGCAATTTTTTATCCTCTATAATTTTCTTCCACTGAGGCCAGAAAAAGAAAAAAAGAGCCACTAACGACCCGGCATGGAGAAAAGTATCCAAAATTACCGGCTGAACACTAATCTGAGGTAAAAAATGCTGAAGTAAAACCAAATGTCCTGAACTGGATATCGGCAAAAATTCTGTCAACCCTTGCACTAATCCCAAAAGTATCACTTGTCCTGCCAAAACCCAAGACATAAAAACTACTTTATATAAAACAAATCTTTACCTTTTAATTCATCTACAGCCAAACCTAATCTTTGCTGGCTATTGGTATAAAGGGTGGCTATTAACTCTCCTTTCTCTACCCGCTCCCCTCTCTTTTTATGTAAATATATTCCTGCTTCCTTAGTATAAGGAGATCCTAATAAACGAGCAATCCTTATCAATTCTCCAGAATTAATCCTCTTTACTCTTCCGGAATAAGGAGAAACTAAATCGTGTTTTACCGCACCCAATGTTAATTGTTCTGAATCAGAAGGCACCTTTCCTCCTTGAGTAGTAATAATTTCCCGAAACTTTTTCTCAGCAGCACCGCTAACTAACTGTCTTTTGGCTAATTTTTCTCCTGAAACGAAACGCGCCTTTCCTGTTAATTCCAAGAGAATTCCCGCTAACTTCACTGCTCTTCTCTCCAAATCTATAGGTCGATTATCTTTCTGTTGTAAAACTCTTAATACATCTCTTATTTCTAAAATAGGACCTATTCCTCTTCCTATCGGGCCATCTACTTGTTCTATTAAAACTTTGGTTTTAATTTTGAACTTTCGAGAAAGATAAAGAAAAATATCTCTTATCTTCCGAGCTTCAGCAATACTCTGCACCTTAGTACCTTCTCCTATAGGCATATCTATCACCAAACGGTTGGCGCCTATAGCAACCTTTTTAGCCATTATAGAAACTATCATTTTAGAATAGGGCTCAATTCCTAATTCATAACTTACCCTTAAAATTCTGTCATCAGCAGGGGCTAACTTCAAAGCACCTCCCCATACCATACATCCGTTAGTGTTTTCCACTATCTGTCTAATTTCTTCCAAAGAAAACTCTACTGGAGTTAAGACCTCTAACACATCAGCAGTCCCTGCTTCAGAAGTAACTGCCCGAGAAGAGGTCTTGGGAATTTTAATTCCTAAACTAGCAATAATAGACACTACTATAGGAGTAGTTCTATTCCCCGGTACTCCCCCTATTGAATGCTTATCTGCTATTATCTCATTAGGACTCCATTCCAGCATTTCCCCTGTTTCTGCCATCGCTTTGGTAAGATAGTAAATTTCTTCCTTAGAAAATCCCTTTTTACTAAAAGCAGAAGCCAAAAAATAAGCAATTTGAACATCATCTAAACGATAATGAACTATGTCAGCAATGATAGAATGGTATTCTTCAGAAGTTAATTGTTCTCCTAATAACTTCTTTTTTATGGCTTCTAAAGAAGACGGAGGAGGGGCTAAAGATATCTCCAAAGATTCCCCCTCAGTAATTTGGTATTTCTTAATAATATCCTGAAATAAGCCAATTTCTCCCCGTTTAACTAAATTTTTAGTTAAATCTACTTTAACCTCTGTTTCCTTGTGACGCCACTTTAACGTTACCTCGTCACCGGCTCTTACTCCATACTCTCGGGCATTATCTTCATGTAATACCACTATCCAAGAATGGCCGGTTTGGATATCTAAATGTCTTGCTTTTAGAAAAAAAGAGGTTGGTTTTTCTACTCCTAATTTTTTCATATTATTTAAAATTCAATTTTTTCCTTAAAAAATTTGCTATAGGTAAAGAAATATCTAAAGAGTAAGAACTATTTTCTAAAGTATTGGAGTAAACAATTCTTTTGGGTTGAAATTTCTGCAATCTTTCCAAAATCTTATCCTCAAAAAGTAAATGAACAAAAGCAAAACTAATACTTTTTACTCCCTGATTTCTTGCCATTTCTGCTACTCCCATAATAGTATGCCCGGTAGATACCACATCATCTACTATGATAATTTCCCTTCCGGTTATATTCCGAGGAGGAAATAAAAAATTGATATCTCCTGTTTTTACATCTCTCTGCTTGATAAGGGTTATTCTTTCAGCAGGGAAACTCTGACAAAACTCCGCTATAAACTTACCTGACTCTTTATCTGGACCTATTACTAAAGGATTATCCATATTCTTTTCATCAAAAAGAGCCCCTAAATCATCAAAAAGTGAAATGTTATAGGCAGGAATATTAAATATTTCTCCTATTTTCTTGCGGTGCTCATGAATATTACAGGTCAGAAAAACATCCAAATTTTTCTCTACTATCTCTGCAATATATTTATTAGATAGAGGTTCACCCTCTCGAAATACTTTATCCTGCCTAGCATAGGGAAAATAAGGCATTATGCCATAAACCTTCTTTGCTAATTCTTTTAGTTTTCTGGCGACTAAACAAAACCTGATTATATAACTATTTATATTTTCTGATTTCTTTTTTTGTAAAATTAAGACGGCTTTATTAATAGAAGTTTCTTCTTCTAATTTGGGTTGAACCTCACCATCAGGAAACACTCTGTTTTCCACAGCAAGGTAGGGCCAATCCAATTCTCTGGCTAAATCTTTTCCTAAATTATCTCCTACTACTATGTTTTCCATAATTTATTTCTTTTTATTACATCTAATATTGTATCTATCTTTTATTATACCAACATTCCCGGGATTTTAACAAAATTTCTTTTTTAATCTTATGATAGATAATATCCAGAATTAAAGAAGCAGTGTTTCCTTTGCCAAAGGGATTAGCCCATTGCCTGCGTTTATTAATCATCTTCTGCACTCCTCGCACTATTTTTTGAGGATTAGTTCCTACTATTATATTACTGCCTACTTCTAAAGTTTCTGGTCTCTCAGTATTGTCCCGTAAAGTCACACAGGGAACTCTCAAAATACAAGTTTCCTCCTGAATACCACCAGAATCAGTGAGAACTAAAGCTGCAGATGACTCTAATAGCAAAAAATCCCAGTAATCTAAAGGTGGTATAACTTTTACCCCTGAAGGAACTTTTAATCGAAACTGCTTTAACCTCTTTCTGCTTCTCGGATGAATGGGATAAATAATCGGCAACTGGAACTTCCGAAAAACTAATTCCAGTCCTCGTAGTATCCCCTGAAATCTCTTTTTACTATCCACATTTTCCTGACGATGAGCAGTTACCAAAAAGAACTTACGCGGAGATAAACGCAAACGAGATAATACATCAGAAGTATCGCGGGCTATTTTAATATTCTGCTTTACAGCATCAACTATGATATTACCCACCACAAAAATTCTATTTCTCTTAATTCCTTCCTGTAGCAAATTATCTCTGGCAGCTGAAGTAGGAGCAAAAAGAAAATCAGAAAGATGATCTGCTATTACTCTATTCACTTCTTCCGGCATTCTTCTATCAAAAGAACGTAAACCCGCTTCGATATGAATTAGAGGTAAATATAGTTTTGCTGCTACCAAAGCCGCCCCAGCTATAGAATTAGTATCACCAGAAATCAGAACCAAATCTGGTTTTTCTTGCAAAAAAACTTTCTCTGTTCTCACTAAAAGTTTAGCCATTTGCTGAGAATGTGTTCCAGAACCTACACCTAAATTATATTTAGGGCGAGGAATTTTTAACTTCTCAAAAAAAATTTTATCTAGTGAGGGAGAATAATGTTGGCCAGTATGAATAAGAAAATAATCAAGATGCTTTCTGCGGCATTCTTTAATTAAGGGGGACATTTTGATAAAGGTAGGCCTGGCTCCAAAAACTATACTTATTTTCATAGAATTGAATTAATTGTAATACTGGAGAGGAAAGCGGGCAGTAAATTTTTTAACTTCTTTACTTATCTTCAGGGGCTCTTCTTTTAAAATTAACAAGCGAAATAAAAATTGTGCTATCTTTTTCATCTCCCTTTCCTTCATTCCCCGGCTAGTTACAGCAGGAGTTCCTATTCTAATACCAGAAGGGTTCCAGGATTTTTTATCTTGGGGAACAACATTGCGATTAGCAATTATTCCGGCTCTTTCCAGTAATTTTTCTGCTTCTAAACCAGAAACTTCCTGCGGCCGCAAATCTATAACTAATAAATGATTATCAGTTCCTCCGCTTACTAAACGAAATCCCCTTTTTCTTAATTCATCGGCTAATGCGCGGGAGTTCCTAACAATTTGCTGTTGGTAACGAAGAAAGGATTTCTTCTGGGCTAAATGAAAAGTTAATGCTATGGCGGCTGTTACATTATTATGAGGACCTCCCTGCATTTGAGGAAAAACTGATTTATTTATTACAGATGGTAAATCAATCTTTTTCTTTCTGGCTATAGGAGATTTCTTATTGATAAAAATTACTGCAGCCCGCGGCCCCCGTAAAGTTTTATGAATAGTAGTAGTAACTATATCACAGGAGATAAAAGGAGAAGGGTGTAATTCTGCTAAAACTAAACCTGCTATATGAGATATATCTGCCATACAATAAGCACCTATTTTATGGGCTATTTTAGCAATTCGAGAAAAGTTTATTTTTCTAGGATAAGAAGTAGTGCCTGCTACTATGATTTTAGGATGATGCTTTTGGGCTAATTTTTCTATTTGAGAATAATCTATTTTCTCTGTATCAGGATTTAAACTATACTGGATACTTTGATATATCTTACCTGAAAAATTAGCTCGGTGTCCGTGAGTTAAATGTCCTCCGCTAGATAAATTCATTCCCATCAATTTATCTCCCGGCTGAAGCAAAGCATTATAAACTTCTAAATTAGCCGGAGAGCCAGAATAAGGTTGTACATTAACAGCCCATTTTGAGGAATTTAGACCAAAAGCAGCTAACGCTCTCTTTTGAGCCAATTTCTCTATTTGATCATAATAAAAATTACCCGGATAATAACGTTTTCCCGGATAACCTTCAGAGTATTTATTCACCAGCGGAGAACCTAAAACCTCCAATATCTCCGGAGGCACTATATTTTCAGAAGCAATTAAATCCAGAGTTTCTTTCTGTCTCTTAATTTCCTGCTGAATAATTCTCCACAATTGACAATCTTTTTTCTTTAAATAAGGAAACTTCATCAGTATTAAAACGCTTAATTTAGCATATAGTTATATTACCTTTTTTCTTTTTCTTTAGCAAATAAAAAAGAGCCCTTATTGGACTCTCTATCCTATAAAACCTATGAACCATAATCTCTTGTACCTTTTGACTCTCAGGGTAATTCCCCAGAGAGTTCCATCTCTTTGATGATACTATTTAAACCATAATCTATCACTGACTTTTTCTCTCTAATACTCCTTATCTGTCTTAAAAAATCTTGAAGGATTTCCTTGTCAATAATCTTTCTTTCTCTCAATAAATACCTATGGACTCCAAACCACACTAGTAACGCTTGAGGGAAGATCAACTCAGCGGCGTCGATTCTCTGGTCTTCGGGATAATCTCTTAATTCCTCTTTGAATAAACTCTCTATCCATTCCGACAACCTTATTCTATCTCCCCGATAAATATAATAATACTTCCAGAACTGCAACCAATATTTCTTTTTCTTGATAGCATATGTATTTGCTACAAAACAAAAGAAAGAGAGAAACAAGAGAACTACTACTATAGGAAACCAATATGCCGGCACTTCTTTGCTCATTAGGCCAGCCAGCATCATTATCAAAGATATCAAGAGCAACAAAAGCCCCACATTCACTCTAGTTTCATCCCATATTTCTAACATCAACATAATCACCTCCTTGTTAAAGAACTTAATGCCCCAAAGGGCTTTTTAATATACCATCTATTTACACTATAGTCAAGGTTTTCTTTTAAAAATTGCTGAGATAACAAAAATTAAAGTATTAATAAGTATTATAATCGGGCCAGCCGGTAATTTAGTAAAATAATATACCAAAATCCCACTTACAGCAGAAATAATTCCAAATATCGGCGCTAATAGAGTATAAGAATGTAAATTTTTGCTAAGATTTCTGGCTGCTGCGGAAGGAATAGCTACTAAAGCAGCAGTCAATAAACTTCCTACTAATTTCACTCCCAAAGAAACAATTATTCCTATAGCCAAGAGATAAAGAAAGTTATATTTTTTAATATCCACTCCCTCCACTTTGGCTAAATCTTCGGAGATATTAATTAGAATCATTTGAGGAAATATTTTTCTAATAACCAAGAAAAGAACAAAGCAAACTATAACAGAAACTATTGTGTCTATAAGATTAACTCTGGTAATATCTCCTACTAAAGCCACTTCTGCCTGTTTCAGAGGAAGAAACAAGAAAGCAATCGCTACCCCAGAGGCAAAAATTATCGCTGTTAAGGCTTCGGGGGGAAGTTTTGTTCTTAACTCTAAAAGCCAAATCAAAATAATACCTAAAATAACAAAAGGGAAAGCCCCTATAGAAACATCAAATCCGTATAACAGAGCCAGAGCAACTCCCGGCAAAGTTAGATGCCCTAAAGGACCGGCTACTAAAGACATTCTCTTCTGTAACATTAGGGTGCCTAAATAAGCGGCCAGTCCTCCAATAGAAATACCACTAACTAAACTAAGGACTAAAGAAGACATAATTTTAATTAGTGTTGGTGCTTATAAAATTTAATCTCCGGCCCATAAATTCTTTTAAGCGCTTCTGGGGTCAATATATTCTGCGGTGGCCCATAACAGAATCTATCTTTATTTAAACATAAAACATTGGTGGAATATTTATATACTATATTTAGGTCATGAGTTACCAAAATAATAGTCAAATTATATTCCTTCCAGCAATTAAATAATAAAGAATAAATGGTCTTTGCTCCTCCTATATCAACTCCAGTTGTGGGTTCGTCGAACAATAACACCTGCGGCTCATTTATTAAAGCCCAAGCTATCAACATTCTCTGAAATTGCCCTCCGGAAAGATCCCCTATTCTTTTAGTGTAAATCTCCTTATCTGGCAACCCTACTAAAGATAGACATCTCTGAATTTTATTCTCATTTTTAGTTTTCAAGAGAAAGAACTCCTTTACTGACAAAGGCAAATCTCTGACTTTTAAAAAAGTAAGTCCCTGAGGTAAATACCCTATCTTTACTCCTTTTTGCCAATTAATTTCTCCTTGGTGGGGTAAAAATCCCAATAGAGTTCTTAACAGCACAGTTTTTCCCGCTCCGTTAGGACCTACTATAGTTAAAATCTCCCCTCTTTTTACCTTAAAAGAAAGATTATCAATAACTGAAACGTTGCCTAATCTTACTGCCAGATTTTTAACCTCTAAAATATAATCTCTTCTCATAGATAAAAAGATATTAAAACAAGCAAAAAGAAAACTGCTTGTTATGAAAAATTCAAAAAAAGAAACTTTGAAATTATAGCCCTAAAATTTCCTTTACCGAACCGGAGGTAATTTCCACCTGAATTCCTTTTTCTTGCAAAGCAACTTCCATATTGGGACCTATATTCGCTAAAATAACTTTTTCTACACCTTTTTCAGCCAACATATGAGCCACAGACCAGCCGGCACCTCTGCCACCCCGAGAAAAAGGATTAACCCACACTTCTTTCAATTCTTTTTCCTCAAATATTAAATAATAAGGAGCGCGCCCTCCCCAAGCACTTACTAAAGAATCAACAGTTCTTCCTTCTGATGCCACGGCGATTTTCATATTTTTAATCAAGTAATTTATGAATTATTATTCCCTGCACTAGAGAGGCTACTATCATCACACTGGTCAATATAATTATATACTTCCCTCCAAAATAGTAAATAGCCAAGGGGAGCAAAGGTAATTTTACTGCTCTGTTATACAAAAAGCAGGCTATCAATCCGTTATGAAATCCCTTCTTTTTTAAATCCGCCAATAAAGGATACCACAAATAAATAGGACCAGATGAGAGAAGGCCACCTATAACAGCTACTAACCATTTTTTTATACCTTTCTCTTGAAGAAATCTAAAAAAGAATTTCTTTCCCAGCAAAGAATTAACTACAGCCATTAAAACCCAAATTACTAAAAATATAGGAATAATCTTTATCAAAATCCTTTCTCCCAAAAGCAAACTGTTTTTAAATATATCAAAATTTACTAAAGCCGTTACTCCATAAATTAAAATCACCAACTCAGGAAACCACCAATTTTTCAAAATTTGTTTTATAGATATTTTCATAGTAGTTCAAAAAGCAAAACAGTTATAAAAGCAACTATTAAAGAGAGAAAAAACGCTGATACATTTCTTAAAATAGCGAATTTTTTCCCTAAAATCATACTCTCTGCTGGCAATTGAATCATTCCTACTGTTACCCAAGCAACCAAAAAAGCAGTGACTGCAGCTAAACTTACTCCTTGTTGCAGCATCTCTCCTCCAATCACATAACTAGTAAGAGGACTTCCGGCCGAAACACTACCTATTACACTCCCTATTATACTGCTGAAAAAATTATTCTGACCTAAAAACTTAAGATAAAAAGATTTTGGTAAAAGAGTATTAGCCAAACTAACCAAAAAAACAGTGCTTAAAATAATAGGAATAGTTCTAATCAAAGA
>JAGGZF010000033.1 GCA_021162155.1 bacterium | reverse complement strand
GATCATTGATATGTTTATAGAATTAATAAAGATAAGATTACATCATTATGAATTATAAAATGAGTTATAAAGAAAAAAAGCATCATATCCCTTTTATTCCTCTGATTACTACAATAATAGTTATAGTTTTAATATATGTATTTTTGTTCTCTCAACTCCCCTTTTCGTTAGTAATAGAAAATAGCACGGTAGGAGGCGGTGATACTGGCTCTCATAATTATATTGCCTATTATGCTGCTCAGATTTTTCCCAAAATAAAATGGTGGTCTCCTGATTGGTATGCCGGTTTCCCTTTTCTCTATTTTTATCCTCCTTTTCTATATTATCTTGTCGCTCTGGCAAATTACTTTTCCCCTCATTATTTACCTTGGAATGTAGGATTGAAACTTGCTACTGTGTTGGGAACTTTATTGCTTCCTTTAACTGTTTGGGGGGCAGGAAAAGTTCTGCGCTGGAAATATCCTGCTCCCGTTTTAGCAGCAGTAGTTTCTTTACTCTTTCTTTTTTGTGAAGCATTTTCTATTTATGGGGGTAATTTGCCTTCTACTTTAGCGGGTGAGTTTTCTTATTCCTTTGCCTTTGCTTTATTCTGGGTCTGGATAGCGTTCTTCCACCGGGGATTACGAGAAAATAAATACTTGCTTGCTAATATCGGTATTTTGTCTCTATTGGTATTATCTCATCCTTTTTCGGTGATAATTGCTGTAGGTGTAGCCAGTTTTTATTTAATTATGAGTATCTGGCAAAAGAAGTTTTGGTATACACTAAAATATATAATAAAGGTATTTGGAATAGCATTCTGCTTGACTAGTTTCTGGTCTCTTCCTTTTTTGGCTTATTTACCCTACACCGCAAAAATGAGTTGGACTAAAGTGGTTAAGTTAGGAGAACTTTTCCC
Source organism: bacterium (assembly GCA_021162155.1). Taxonomy (GTDB): domain Bacteria; phylum Patescibacteriota; class Minisyncoccia; order UBA6257; family UBA6257; genus JAGGZF01. Next base: position 10,515 of record JAGGZF010000033.1, on the reverse strand, counting down.
CTCATCGTTAATATTTTGGGAAATTTTAGGATTAATTGGCTTATTCGTATCTCTGCTTAAAAGAGATACTAAAGTACTTCCTCTTGTTGCTGTGGTGGCTGCGGCTATTATTCCTTATTTGTTTCTTAATCACTCCAGTATATGGAATGCTCGTTTTCTTCCTTGGATTATCTTCTCCTTGCTAATGGCTGCTGCATATTTTATAGGAAATATTTTGGCTTATCTAAACAATAATAAGAAGATAATTAGAAAGGAAAGGGTGAGAGAGTTAGCAGTGTCAATTTTAGTATTAATTGTTGTTGGCGGGATATTGTATAAACAGCTTCCTGCTCATATTTCTTATATCCCCTCTTGGTGGAAGTGGAATTACGAAGGAATTGAGAAGAAAGCAAGTTGGCCAGAATTACAAGCACTTATGCTTTACTTAAAGAAACTTCCTCCGGGAAGAATAATGTGGGAATACCGGGGAGAATATGATAGATTTGGCACTCCGCGTATATTAGAAGATATTCCTATTTGGACCGGTCATCCTACTTTTGAGGGATTATTGATTGAATCAGGTATCTTTAGCTATTTTCATTTTATTAATCAAGCAGAAACTACTCGAACTCCTACTTCTGCAGTGGCAGGATTTCATTATCCTCCTTTTGATTTCTCTCGAGGTGTGCGCCACCTGCAACTTTCCGGCGCCCGTTATTTTGTTGCCTATACGACTGACGTGAAGAAATTAGCAAATGAGCATTTTCGCAAACTAAAAGATATTCAAGGATTTTCTGTATATGAGATTCCTAATTCTAACTTGGTCCAGATTTTAGATGATTGGGTTATTAAGCCTAAAACTAAACACTGGATTGAGCAATCTATAGAATGGTATAAGGGAGATAAATTACAAACCCCTATGATTTTCTATAAGAATAAGAGAGAAAAGAGGATTCTTTATTCTTTATCTCATTTTCACAATAGTCAACCTTCGTCTGTAAAAATTGTTTCTGAAGAAGGAGATAAATTAAAGTTTTCTACCTCTGCTCTGGGGCGACCTCATCTAGTGAAAATAAGTTATTTTCCGGGATGGAGAGTAAAAGGAGCACAGGGACCATTTTTAGTTAGCCCTTCCTTTATGGTGGTAATTCCTGTTCAGTCCGAAGTTACTTTATATTATGATTATACTATTTTAGATAGGGTGGGATTTGTAATCAGCGCCTTAACTTTACTTTTTCTGCTCTTGGCTCAGTTCTTCCAAAAATTGAAAAACCTTCTCGTTGCGTAAAACGCTTGCGCTGAAATTTCTTAAATCTTCTGGATTTATTTTTTCCTTTATAGAAGGATCAAAGATATGCGTTAGAATTTCATTGGCTTTTTGTTCTATTTCTTCAGGGCTGACCTCTATTTTCTTTTCTGTTGCTATTTTTCTTAATATCAAAGAATTTTTTACTCGTTTCTCTGCTGTCTGGAGAAAATTTTGTTTTATTTCTTCTTCAGTTTTTTTGATTTGTTTAAGGTATTCTTCCCAAGTAAGCTGTAATTCCTGAATTCTATCTTTTAATTCTGCTATCATTTTTTCTAACTCTGCCTCTATTAGGATTTGGGGTATTTCTAAATTAATATGCTGAGCAATTTTTTCTAATGCTTGTATCCTCCATCTCTCTTTTGCTTTTTGCTCTTTTTCTCTTCTTAATCCTTCTGCGATAGATTTTTTTAATTCTTCTAAATTAGCAAATTTTCCTACTGATTGAGCAAATTTATCATCTAATTTAGGGAGATGAAGTTCTTTAATCTCTCGTAAAGTAACCTGCGCTTGTATTTTCTTTCCCCTCCATTCTTTGTCTGGCCAGTCATCTGGGAGTGTTTCGGAGAAAGTTTTAGTTTCTTGAACTTTCATTCCTATTATTTGTTTTTCGAGGGCAGGAGGGAAACTGCCTTTACCTAAAACAAAAGAATATCCGGTAACTTTCTTCTTTTTATCCTTGGTTGTTTTATCCTGTAAAATGTAATCTATAGTAACTATGTTTCCTGGTTCAGCGCTATTTTTGTGAGCAGGTTGATATTGGGCTTTGCTCTTTCTCAACCACTCTAAAGCATCTGTTATTTCTTGCTCTTGAACATCTACTTTAGAATGAGGGATATCTTTGATTAGCGCAGGAATGTCAGGAAGTTCGAATTGAGGGATAATAGCGGTTTTAATTTTTATCTCAGCTTCCTGTAGAGGGATAAGTTTAGTAAGATGTATCTCTGGAGAACCTATTGCCTCGATTTGATTATCTTGGATAATTTGAGGATATATCTTTTGCAGTGCTAAAAATATCGTTTTCTCCCCTATTTCTAAAGGAGAGAGATTTTTCTCTACAATATCCAACGGTGCTTTGCCCGGGCGGAATCCTTTGATGGTGAGATTTTTACCTAACTCTTGAAGTGCTTTTTCTTTGTAGGGTAGTAAGTCATTCTTGTCTAATTGAATAGTAATCTCTAATAGAGAGTGTGGTAAGGGAGTAATGGTAAATTTCATATAGTTTATTTTTATTTATTTGGGGCTGGCGGATCCTTCTGCGGTTTTGTGTCTGATTCTTCTTTTGAGGAGGCAGGTGTTTCTAACGAAGATTCTTTCTTTGTTTCTTCTTCTTTTTCTTCTGCTCTCGTTTCTGTATTAGTTTCAGCACCAGCATTAGTATCAGCATCAGCATCAGCAACTCCTCCTGCTATCTGTTCTTCCGGAGCCACAGAAGAGCGCACATCAATTTTCCATCCAGTTAAACGAGCGGCTAAACGGACATTTTGTCCATTTCTACCTATTGCTAAAGAAATTTGGTCTGGAGGAACAAATACCCTAACCTCTCTTCTTCCAGAGATGATTTCAGTGTTTTGTACTTGGGCTGGTCCCAAAGCAGCAGCCACATATTTAGATGGTTCTTCTGAATAAGGAATGATATCTATTTTTTCTCCATTTAGTTCGTCTATGATAGTAGCAACTCTGATACCTCTTTGTCCTACACAGGAGCCCACAGGATCAATATTTTCTTCGTGAGAGATGACTGCGATTTTAGTTCTGCTTCCCGGCTCTCTGGCGATAGATTTAATTTCTACTACACCATCAGCTATTTCCGGAACTTCCATTTCAAAGAGTTTAGAGACAAATTTAGGATGAGAACGAGAAAGAATTACTACTGGCCCAGAGCCCTTTTCTTCTAATTTCAAAACATAAAATTTCTTTCTTTCTCCTAATTGATAATGTTCTCCCGGAATTGCTTCGGAGGCAGGCATTATTCCCAAAGTTTTACCTAAATCTACATAGATGTTTCTTTTATCTATCCTTTGAATTATACCGCTTACTATTTCTCCTTCTTTGTCTTTAAATTCAGAAAGAATCATTTGTTTTTGAACTTCCCGAATTTTTTGAAGAATAACCTGTTTTGCAGTCTGGGCAGCAATTCTGCCAAAACTATTTTTTACCTCCAAAGGAATTGTTATCTCATCTAAAGGCTGAATATCAGGGTATTGTTTCCTGGCTTCCTCTAATAGAATATGACGTTCTGGAATGAACTTTATTTTTTTTATCGAATTTTCTTCTGTAGTTTTACTTTCTTTTTTCTCTGGGGTTGAAGAAGTTTCTTCTTCGTTCTCGGATAAAAGTTGAGCAGGGTCTACTACTATTTTAACTTGCCAGAATTTTACTTCTCCTGTTTCCGGATTGATTTTCGCTCTGATAATTTGCTGTTTTTGTCCGTATTCTTTCTTATAGGCAGTGGCTAAAGCAAATTCTACTGCTTCCCATACTTTATCTTCAGGAATTCCTTTACTCTCTGAAATTTGATGAATTAAAGGTTTTAATGTTTTTAGATTCAACATATTTGTAGTGGTCTATGTAGTTGTTAAATTAATAAAGATCGCCGAGCGATCCTAAATTTATTCTAACTCTAAAATAAGATAAAGTCAAATAGAATCAAATAAAATTAGAGTTGGAGGAAGTAACTGATTTATTATTGTATAATTTACTATAATTTATTATTATGTAAACACAGGAAAATTAGAGAAAAGATTTATGGAAAAGAAGATAACAACCAACGTTGGTATTATTTTATCACTCATTGCTCTGACATTAGTACTAGCCGGTCTTACTAATCAGATTGCTTCAAAGTCAGGCAATATATCTAATAATCTGTCAAGAGGGACAAATGATTGTTATATTTCCACAATAAAACCTGTCCGCGGAGATTCACTTAGTCCCTATATTCACAACGGGGAAAAGGTAAAAGTTTTATTTAATTATTATGACTGTCACCCTTTACAGAGAGGCGATATTGTGGTTTTACATTTTGCATTGCGACCCAATAAACTATATCTTAAAAGGCTTCTGGGGCTGCCGGGAGATAAAATAAAGATAATTGATAACAGGTTATGGATAAATGGACGCTTAATCAAAACTTACGAAGGTAAAACTTATTTATTCACTCCAAAACATATTAGGAAAATAACAGCACCATTACGAGATTCTACTATTAACCCCGGTTATTATTTAGTGTTATCTAACCAAGTTAGTTCTACTGCTTTTGATTCTCGTTTCTTTGGTTATGTAGAGAAGCACCATATTGTAGGGAAAATAGTGAAACTGAATAATGAATAAAAGGTCATTAGGCAAGCAAGGAGAAGATGTGGCTGTTTCTTATTTAGAGAAGAACGGTTATCGTATTCTCTGGAGAAATTGGCGCAGACCATGGGGAGAGATAGATATTGTGGCTGAGGATGTTACAACAAAAGAACTTGTGTTTGTGGAAGTTAAAAGCGCGCGGCAGGGTACTGGCTTTATTGACCCGGAAGAGAACTTAACTCCCCGGAAGATTAATAAACTACGTCGGGTTATTTTATCTTACTTGGTTCAAAATCCAGACCAAGAAAACTGGCGCCTTGATGTGGTTACAGTGACTTTTGCTTCTTCAGATACCGGTAGGGTACAGGTGGCTCATTATAAAAATATTGAGTGTTTGTGGGAGTAATGTTAAAATGTTTCACGTGAAACATTGTGTGAAACAAAGTGTGAAACATTGATAAATAAAGGGTTTTCGGCTTTAGGGCCGAAAAATGGCTTAACCATGGGCAAACTAAGCCCCCGGGCTTACTTTTGGCTTGGTTAAGCCAAAAATTGGCATTTTGTTACTAAATTTATTAGTTAAAATGTTTCACGTGAAACATTTTGCTTAAGAAAAAATATAAAAATATGCTATTGCGAGTGAAAAAACTAACAGTAATATTGGCTGATAAAAATCAAACCCTACTTTCTGATATAGATTTTTCAGTTTCTGCAGGACAATGTGTGGCTTTATTAGGACCTAATGGTTCAGGAAAAACAGTATTAGCCCATACTATTATGGGTGATCCTCGTTATATCATAAAACAGGGACAGATTTATTTTGCTGGGACAGTGATTAATCATCTCTCTCCAGAACAGAGAGTAAAAAGAGGAATTGCGGTGGCTTGGCAAAATCCTCCAGTTGTTCCGGGGGTAAAATTAGGGCAATTATTAGCTAAAGTTGATTCTAAAAAGCCAACTTTAAGTTTAGTTGTTCCCTTTCTTCATAGGGATATAAATGTAGGTCTTTCTGGAGGAGAAAAGAAAATTTCAGAACTGGCTCAACTTTTGTCATTGCGCCCTAAATTAGTGATATTAGATGAAATAGATTCTGGTTTAGATTTTAAGAAATTAAAAGAAGTAGGTAAGATAATAAAGGAGAATTTATTAAAAAAGAAAGTGGCTGTGATAATAATTACCCATAATGGAGAAATCTTAAGATATTTAAAACCTGAGAAAACATTTATAATGATAAAAGGGAAGATAGTTTGTAAAGGAAAAAACTATCGCACTATACTTGCTACGCTTAAAAAATATGGATATAAAAAATGTGTGCAATGCTCAATTTCTCCAGATAGATAATAGAATACAAAATATCAGTTTTGTCAAGGGAGTAGAGATACTACCCTCTCTAACTGCTTGGCAAAACTATCCTTGGTGTAGAAAATATTTTTCTCGCAAACCGCGCGGGGGTTATTTTATTTGGGTAAAAGAAAAAATATCTTTCCCCCTTGTTACTTGTGTTAGTTTAACTACTAAAAATGTTTCTCAAAATTTAACTAATTTGATTATTATAGAAAAAAATTTAGATGTAACTGCGAAGGGAATTTGTAATTCTTTAGCGAATAACTTATCCGGAACCCATATAGCTACAGGAAAAATTATCTTAAAGGAAGGGGCAAGGTTAAACTACCTTCATTGGCACAAATGGAGTCACTCAGATATAGTTCAATCTAATTACGAATTTATTGGAGAGAAAAATAGCAAACTACTATATTCCTACCAAAATTTATTTTCACCCTCCCGACTAAGCCTTAAAACTAATGTAGTAGTGAAGAAAAAAGCGCAAGCGCGTTTGGAAATAGTAATTAAAGGAAAAAGGTCTAAAATAAATTTAGAAGAAAGCATCAATCTTCAGGGCAAAGATGCGCAAGGAGCGGTTTACTTAAAACTAGCAGGTGAGAAGGGCAGTGATATTACTGGTATTTCTCGTATTTACGCTACAGCGCCCAGTAAGGGGCATTTAGATTGTCAGGGATTAGTAATAGATAAAAGTACTACAATATCTTTAGTTCCTCAATTAGTTTGTAGTCATAAACAAGCCCTGGTAACTCATGAAGCTTCTATTGGGAGAGTAAACGAGGACCAGTTATTATATTTAAGAAGTAGAGGATTAAATCAAAAAGAAGCCACTGAATTGATAGTGGATGGCTTCTTAAAGAAGTAGAGTGGACCTGAGGAGAATTGAACTCCTGTCTCCGCTATGCGACAGCGGTGTTTTGCCACTAAACTACAGGCCCTTAAAGTTTGAGTAACGAAAAAATTATTTATTTTTTAGGGTTATGTGTAGTCGGAGCGGCGGGATTTGAACCCACGATCTCCTGCTCCCAAAGCAGGCGCCTTAAACCACTAGGCCACGCTCCGCAGGAGGAAAATCAGAACTGAATATTGAAGCCTCCCTGGCAGGAGTCGAACCTGCAACCTACTCCTTAGAAGGGAGTTGCTCTATCCTATTGAGCTACAGGGAGAAGAGAAGTCCTTTTTATTGTAGCAGATTTTTTCTTGAAAGAAAAGTAAAGAAGGTTTATACTTAAGAAGTAATATATGAATAAAACTTACAAAATAACCGGAGGGAAAATTCTGCGAGGAAAAATAACTTTAGCCGGTGCTAAAAATGTAGCCACTAAAGTTATTGTTGCTTCTTTACTGGCAGAGAGTAAAAGTATATTAGAGAACATTCCTCGCATTAGTGATGTAGAAATTACCTTACAGATGTGTCATGATTTAGGAGTTCAATATAAATGGTTGGATAAGAATATTTTAGAAGTTGACCCTACTGGATTAAAAGAGTATAAAGTTCCTTTAAAATATACCGGTAAAAATCGTATCCCTATTTTATTTTTGGGACCTTTGTTGCATCGCTTTGGTAAAGCAGAAATTCCTGTTCTGGGAGGATGTTCTATAGGAAAAAGGCCAGTGAATTTTCACATAGAGGCCTATCAAAAATTGGGAGCAACAATAGAATATAGCCAGAATAGGTATTTTGCTGTAAGTAAAGGATTAAAAGGAGCAAAAATAAGATTGAATTATCCTAGCGTTGGTGCTACAGAAAATATTTTATTGGGCGCTAGTTTGGCAGAAGGAACAACTGTAATAGAAAATGCCGCTATAGAGCCGGAAATTCAGGATTTAGCGTTATTTTTACAGGCAATGGGCGCAATAGTTTATCGAGATGTAAATAGAACTTGGATAATAGAAGGAGTAAAGAAACTAAAAGGTGCCCATTTTTCTATTATGAAAGATAGAATAGAGGCGGCATCTTTTGCTTCTTTGGCTCTGGCTAATAAAGGAGATATTTTAATAGAGGACGCGGAGCAGAAATATTTAATCACATTTTTGAACTGGGTAAGAAAAATAGGAGGAAATTTTGAGATACAAAAAGAAGGTATTAGATTTTGTAATAACCGTAGTTTTCGTGGCGTGGTTTTAGAAACAGATGTTCACCCCGGATTTATGACGGATTGGCAACAGCCCTTTTGCGTGGTATTAACTCAGGCAGAAGGAGTTTCGGTTATTCACGAGACAGTTTATGAGAATCGTTTGGGTTATACTAAAGCCCTCAATCAAATGGGAGCCAAAATTTATCTTTTTAAAGAGTGCCTAGGCACTAAAACCTGTCGTTTTGCTCATCGTGATTTTTATCATAGCGCAGTGATTATCGGTCCTACACCTTTACATGGAGCCAAGATAGAGATACCTGATTTAAGAGCAGGATTCTCCTACCTTATAGCTGCCTTAATTGCCCAAGGAGAGACAGAGATTAGTGGAGGAGAAAAGTTAGAGAGAGGATATGAAGATCTTAAAGAGAGGTTGTTAAATTTAGGCGCTCAAATAGATTAGAGAAATTAGAGAATTGATGTATAATAAAAAGATATAGAGATGGTGGCCGTAGCTCAATCGGCAGAGCGTCTGGCTGTGGCCCAGAAGGTTACGGGTTCGAGCCCCGTCGGCCACCCTAAAACTAAAAGCACCCTGAAAAGGGTGCTTTTAGTTTCTCTACTTCTTCAATGGTTACTTTAGATGACGCCTTAACCTTTCTAAATTATAGTTTCTAATTTTATCTTGCACTTTAATCAATAACAGTTTGCCCCGGGGGTTGTAAGAAAGATAATACCAGAGGATTAAGCTGAGAATAGTACTAATGAGGAAGATAATCTTTAGAGTATCAGCAGGCCCAGTTCTTACAGTAGCAGCACCCGCTACCAATCCGAAAGTAATAGTAGCGTTGTCGCTTACTGATTCTTCATTATCGGCAGAAACTTCGGCAGTATTTGTTTGGGAGAGATAAAGTCCGGGATTTAAACTAAGTGCCTGAAAAGTAATGACTACAGATTCATCTTTATTTAGATTGCCTAAATGTAGTCCCGTAGTAGTAAGAGTATCTGGTTGAACTATTCCATTTATCTTGGTAGTGCCTGTCATATAACGAAGACCAGTAGGAAGAGTATCTTTTATTATCACATTAGTAAGGTCTTTATGAGAAGCGGTGACAGTGAGATAGAATTCTGCTACATCTCCCGGGGTTAAGCGAATTGTTTTGGAGTAAATCCTATCTCCTGCAGAGAGATTTCTTCCCAATTTAACTAGAGAAAGGTTATGACCTGTAGTTGTGATTACATACAGAGTAAGCGTTTTTTCTACAGACCCGTAAGGACCGCTGCAGGTTAAAGTATAAGAAGTGTCAGAGGTGGGGGTAGCCATCTCATAACCGGAAATAGATTTAGATCCACTCCAGCCATTGCTGGCTGTGCAGGTAGAAACATAAGAAGCATTCCAGCGAAGATAAGTAGATTCACCTTGATAAAGAGTATATTTATCAGCCCAAAAAGTAAGAGTGGGTGAAGGACGGGAAGAAACTGTTACAGAACAGGAAGTAGAAGCACTGTGGCCGGCATTATCTGATACTGTAAGATAAGCGGTATAGGTTCCAGAAGAAGCAAAGGAGCGATAATAATTAGGGGAATTACCGCTGGCAGCGCCAGACCAAGAATAATAATAAGATCCGCTTCCTCCGCTTACACTACTATAGAATCCTACAGTTTGATTTACTTGGGCAGGATTAGGAGAAGCACTACAGGAAACAGATAGAGGAGTAGTGCTTTGTTGGATAATTAAGTTGTAGTTAGTGGTCCTAGTAAGACCTCCTCCAGTTCCAGTAATAGTTATAGGAAAAGTTCCCACAGGAGCAGAAGACGAAATAGTTAAAGTATTAGTTTTGGTACAAGTAGGATTACAAGAGAATAAATCGGCTGCTGTTACTCCACTGGGCAAGCCCGATTGCTGGAGGTTAACACTGGAAGGAGTGCCACTGAGTAAGGTAACAGTAATAGTATTAGAAGCAGTCACAGAGCCAGAAAGGGGTTTGGTAACAGTAATATCACCGCTGTTAGAGAGAGAAAAGTCAAAATTTTGAGGCGGAGTATTGACTGTTACAGTGGCACTGTCAGTAGCAGATCCTCCGGCTCCAGTACAAGTTATACTATAAGTAGTAGTTACTGGAGGAGCAACAGTTTCGTTTCCTGATAAAGATTTATTGCCGCTCCATCCACCTGATGCTAAACAAGTAGTAGCATTAGTAGAACTCCAACTAAGCACAGAAGATTCTCCTTGATTTATTACCGAAGGATTGGCGGTTAAAGTTACAGTAGGAGGATTAATAGGTGGTTGACAGTTAGCTTCACAGCTGCTTAGAGAAGTATAAGGACCGCTGGAAGTTTCGTAGCATTGCCAAGTATTAGTATTACAAGCATAGCGAGGAGTTGGAGGTGGGGGTGGAGGAGTACTTACAGTTACAGTAGTAGTTTTTTGGTCAGAACCATAATTTCCAGAACAACTTAAGGTAAAGGTAGTAGTTTGAGTAAGATTATATATCGTTCTACTACCAGAAACAGATTGGT
>JAGGZF010000043.1 GCA_021162155.1 bacterium | reverse complement strand
ACCCGCAGAAATACCTAATCTTTTACTTAGATCTTTTTGATATATACTAATTTTAATACAATTACTGTCCTTCCTTCTATAAATACTCGGTTTTTTGTTAAAAACTTTTTTAATTAATTTAGAATATCTCCTTACGAAACCTAAATTATTTGAATTAGAAAAAATTGCTAAGACTTCTGTTCTTGGAAATTTTCCGATATAACCATCTCCCAAGATTACTCCAATCAATTCAGCAAGATCCCCAGATTTTTGAAGAGGCGGGTAATTTATTTTAATTAACCCTTGAACGATCATCTTTCTTCTCCACTTTGCAAAATTATCTATCTTCTTTCTTTTAAAGGTTCTAGAAATTTTTGCAACACTTGGGTGAGTTTCCTTTGTAAATCCCTTATTCCAAGGAGGGGGTCTTTTCTTTAAACTCTCTTTCCATTTTATATATCTCGGATCATTCTTGGGCAAAAGATTTGGAGAAAGAAAGCCACAACTTTTTGCTCCGAACTTTTTAGCGTAATCTCTAAGAGTACATTTATGAACAGAATTAAGATGAGTATTTGTTATGATTTTAAAATATTTTCCACAAAGCCCACATCTAACCATTGTCTGATTATATCATAAAATCCCTAAAAATTCTACCCCGTTAGACGACCCGGCAATTTTTACTATTCTAATGTCTCACTAATAAATAACTCTAAAGGAAGGGTAGGAATTGGTGTTCTTTTTAATTGTATTTGTACTTCAATTAGTTTTCTTAACAGTGTCTCTAAATAACTTAAATTGCTAATCTGCGCCTGTTTGAACAACGTTTGTAGTTCTTCTGGTGTTACTTCTTTTTCCAATATTCTGGCTAATCCCGGAGAGATTTTTAATAATAGTAGTTTTCTTAAATAATTAATCACCTCTTTGTTGAAAACTTCCATACTGGAGCCCTTTTCATAAATTTCATAAACAAAATTTATGGCTTTTTCTTTTTCTTTCTTCAGAAGATAATTAACAAACCTTTTTATTTTCTCTACATTAACGGCTCCCAACAATTCCTCCACTGCTTCTTTAGTAATTTTCTTTTCTGAGATAAGTGCTATTTGTTCTAGAAGGGACTCTGCGTCTCTTAATCCTCCTTCTGAATAAGAGGCTATCAAGCGTAGTGCTTCTGGTTCAAAATCTATTTTTTCTTGCTGAGCAATGTATTGAAGGCGTTTTTCTATATCTTCTAAACTTAATCTCTGAAAATCATATCTTTGAACCCGAGAGAGAATGGTGGCGGGTAATTTTTCTGGTTCAGTAGTAGCCAGAATAAATACTACATATTCCGGCGGTTCCTCTAATGTTTTTAATAAGGCATTGAAAGCGTCTTTGGTAATCTGATGCGCTTCGTCTATAATAAAAATTTTATATTTAGACGAGGAAGGAGGAAATTTAACATTTTCTCTTAAAGACCTAATATCTTCTATTCCTCTGTTAGAAGCAGCATCTATCTCTATTAAATCTAAGGAATTACCATTATTTATTGCCTGACAGGAAGCACATTTATTACAAGGTTCGTATTCGTCTGGTTTCCTTTTTTGACAATTTAAGGATTTTGCTAATAAACGAGCAACAGTGGTTTTTCCTGTTCCCCTAGGCCCGGCAAAAAGATAAGCATGAGCAATTTTATTTTGTAAAATAGCGTTGGTTAAAAGTTTAAGAGTAATTTTCTGGTTAACAACCTCGGAGAATTTTTGGGGTCTATATTTACGATAAAATACTTGAGGCATAAGATTACTATGATATAAAGACATTGTAGCAAAAAATTAACAAAGTCACAAGTTTATCCTCTTGACTTTTTAGATATTTTTTGCTATATTATTTTTGGTATCTAAATCCTTAATAGATACCCCCTCCTCAATCTATTAGGATAATAGATTGAGGAGGGGAAAGGACCTTGAAAAAGGAGGTGTATCATGGGAGACAAGTTTAGCACTCTTAAGGATATTCATACTCAAGTGGCAGGATTAGCTGAAGACATTACAAAAGGTAGAGGGTTGAAAGTAAAGAGAGTAATTGTGGGTGTTGCCGATGGCATTAGGAGTGAAGATCTGGAACTAATAGCCATTTTGTCAGTACAGCAAATGGGAGTATTTTATAAAGTTATAGCTCAAGTTCCTCTTGGAAACCCGATAGCAGAAACGGTTCGTCTTCTGAAAAGAAAAGTTCAGGGCAAATTGTTTAGAATAATTAAACAGGAAGAAATGACAGAAGCAAATGAGAGGTTGGTAAGAGCTGAAATAGAGAAAATTAGAAAATGTATAGAAGCCGCTCGGAAAAATAAAATGAATTCTGAATTTAAAGAAAGGAGGTGAAGGATATGAGGAAAAAGACTATTTTTGAGATTGAGACAGTAAGATTCAGAAGTGAAAGGGAGTTTGGTGAATGGTTGGGTCTCCGACTGACTGATATTCTCACCCCAGATAACATGTTTGACTTTGTTCGAGATCCAGAACTGAATGGTGGCCACTGTATGATTCGTTCGGATATGGATCCCTATTACACACCGATTTTTGCTAAGGCCCTGTTCCAAAAGAAAATGTTTTGGGAAATGTATAAGAAAATGGAAGAGTGGCAAAAAGCTGTGTTAGATAGTGTTTTTAAAATAGACAGTTATTACCAGATTGGAAAAAGATGTTATTTAGGTGAAAAAAAATAAGAGGGGTTGGAGGTGCCCCTCCTTTTTATTTAAAAGTTATTTCTTAAAGACCCAATATTTATATCCTAAAAAGTTAATTAGAGTGGTTAGAATTACGGCTGTTACTGCACTGATATTTGCCCATAACACAGCATTAATTCCCCACTGGGGTCCTATATAATTAGTTAGATAGGTAGCAGTGCCCACATTAACAGTGAAGGCGGTAATACTTACTAAGAGAAACTGTCCGAATTCTTTTGCCTTAACTCCATCTTTTTTGCCAAAGGTCCATTTTTTATTCCAGATATAACTATTTATCACTGCGCAAGTAAAAGATATTGATTTAAACAAAGAATACTGCCAACCAGAATGATGTTGGGTAATAAACATTAAAAAATTGAGCACCCCAAAATCTATTCCTGTATTAAAAAAACCTACCACAATAAAGCGGAGAAGTTGTTTAAGAATCTCTTTGTTTTTTACAAAAGGTAGCATTTATTTATATCTTTGTTTAATTTCTAATTCTACTTCTTCCCGGGGGCGGGCATATTTTTTAACAGCATAGTTCTTAAGATATGCTATTTTTTCTTTATTGGGTTCTGGGGCTTTAATGGTCTGGATATTAAACGCTCTAGTGGTTTGATTATGGATTAATAGTTTAACATAGGCATTAAAGTTATCTAAATTCATCAAGTCATACATAGAAAATACAGGAGCATAATATTTAGCCAGTAATTCAGCATCTTCTCTCCCTACTCTGAAAGATATAATAGTTCCTACATTTCCAAATACTGCTTTTAGAATAGGTTCTTTCAATTGGGCTAGATATTGATTGGCTACAATAAGGTCTAACCTATATTTACGCGCCTCAGAAAATATAGTAGCAATAGTATTAGTAGTGATATTTTGAAATTCATCTATAAAGAGGTAAAAATCTTTTCTTTGTTCTTCAGGTAAATCTACCCTAGAAAATGCCGCCATAGTTAATTTTCCTACTAAAATCATTCCTAAAAGATAACTATTAGTATCACCTAAAAGTCCTTTGGATAAATTAACTATAAGAATTTTCCCTTCATCCATTATTTGCCTGAAGTTTATAGAAGTTTTAGTTTGGCCTATAATGGGCCTAACTAAATCATTAGCCAAAAAGGGATTAAGTTTAGAGTTAATATAAGGAGCCACATTAGCCAGCGCTAATTCTCCTCCTGCCTTCTCTGCTTCTTTCTGCCAAAATTCTCGCACTAAAGGATTAGGAGTTTTGTCTAAAAGCGCCTTTCTGAAATCAGGATTGATTAAAATTCTGGGTAAATCAACTAAAGTATGAGTGGTATCGGGGTCATCTAATAATAACAGCATTGCATTACGGAAATATTGCTCAAATACAGGACCGCCCACTGTTTTTAAATCATATAACTTATCAAAAATTTCCAGCATTTCGTTGGTAACAAATGATTTCTGAAAGGGATACTTTCTATTCCAATCCAGCATATTTAAACCAAAGGAATAGTGAGGATCTCCGGGGTTAAAATAAATAACATCATCTATTCTATTTTCGGGAATATATCCTAATAGTTGTTCTGCAGTATCTCCATGAGGATCTATAAAACAAATCCCCTTGCCGTTATTGACATCATCTATAAATATATTCTTCAATAGGGTGCTTTTACCTGTTCCAGTTTGCCCGATGATGTATATATGTCTTCGTCTGTCTTCATCCAGTATTCTAATTTTTCTTTCTTCGCCCCCATAATTATTTATTCCTAAAATTGCGCCCTGCTGAGGTATATTTAAGGGAGGAGGGGCAGTTCTGGCTTTAAGCCACTTTATTTTAGAATTTTCTATAAAAGGATGAGGAAAGTGAAATAAAGAAGCAATTTCAACACTGTTCAAGATAATACTCTGTTTATTATCAAAAAGACGCAGGGAAAAATTATATATTAGTTTCTTCAAAGGATTACCTTTAAGAGAAATAAATTTCAGTCCATTACCTTGAGGGAGAGTGAAAGGAGAAAAAGCGCTCTCTAAATGACTTAATAGCTCTTTAGCTCTGGTTAAAGAAGGAGCAGAGGTTAATAATCGGACATTAATAGAAAACAAAGGATATTGTGACTTTTCTTCTACTAATTTAAGAGAGGTCTCGTCTATCTTTTTCTTGGGGGATTGTATTTCTTTGTTTTTATCAGAAGGGGTAATAATATTAGTAAATGCCTGTTTTACTAATGTAGAAGTAGAAGAATAGGCCTCTGACAAACTCTTATTTTGGGTTAAGCTTTCTTTAACCGAAGAGATGGTCTTATAATAGGACTTTTCTCCTTTGCGAAGTATTATTTGAAGAGCTGCTCCTTCGCTATTCGGAGACACTTTATCAAATGCTTTAATAATGCTTACCAAGGGATCTTCTTCAAAATTTTTATAAGTTTTAAGAGGAAGTACGAATGGTTTGGTTAATTTAGCGACTGCCCCTTGATGGACTCCTTGAGGATGAAAGATTACATAGTCCTCCGGCACTAATTCTATTTGAGCGAAGGGATAAAGAGAGGCAATGGTTTTCTGGAAAAGAGGAGAATCTTCTAAAGGGCAAGCGAAATAAAAACAAATCTCTTGAGTATTAAGAGGAACCGCTAATTCAAAAACAAATTCTTTTTTATAATTAGATAGCGCTTCTAATAGTTGCTCGAAGGTATTAGCAAAATAAGAAAAATTTTTCTGCTGCTGTCTTTGTTGTTCGGATATAAAATCACGAGGAACTTTTACTAAAAACAAACGATAGTTTAAACTCTTTTTTATCTTCCGGGAATAACGAAGTTTATTTAGGAAATACCACAAAGCTGTGATAAAAATCAGGGAACTCAATCCTATTATTATCATCGTCACCATATTACAGCATTTTTAGTTCCTTTAGTTTAGAGTAATATTTAAACGCAAGTTCATCTCGAAAAGTATCTAAAAGGAAGGCATTTCCTGTCTTTCTAGCCAAGGTAATAGCGGGCTCTACTCCTTTTTCCAGCGCTATTTCTATAAGTTGCTGTAGTGTTTTTTTAATATCAGGAGTTATTACGGAAGATAAATTTTGAGGATAAATTAAAGATGGTGCTATACCCTCTTCAATCTTTTTGACTGGAGGAGCAGTAAAACTTTCTTTTTCTATTTTTTCTCCTACTACTTCCTTTATAAGTTCTTTTTCCTCCGGTATAGGTAATTTTTCCCGGGAAAGTTGTTCCTTTTTCTGGGCTACCCTTTGGGCTATTAATTGTAGTTCTTTTCTGTTCATATAATGATATTATAACATATTTACCGCTGGGAGTAATATATATCAGGAAGAAAGCGAAGGTCTATATAGTGAACAGATTTGAAGGAATCATTTAGATTTTGTTTTTTAAACTGGCGAAGAACTTCTACTAAATAGGAAAAGTTATCTTGTAAGTTTATTTTGAGAATCCAGTCATCAGTGGTTACGATATTAATCCAAGATGGAAAAGGATAAGGCAATTGTATTAATTTAATGTCTAATAAATCTTCGTCTTTTTTTAGAACAGAAACTATTTGATAAATTCTATGCCAATTCTGAACAGATAATACATTAGAAAGTAAATGTATTTCATTCTCAGAAGGAAGGGTGACCACAGGAAGAGAAGAGTTATATATTAGAGGCGCAGGCGAATAGACAACTCCATCTTTATCTACAAAATAACAGTTAGAGAGAGTATTTTCGTTATAATTACAAAGAAGGAATTGTGCTTTTCGTTTGGTTGATATGGTGATAATTTTTTTGGCAAGGAGGTCTTTTCTTATAACTACAGATGCTAATTCCGGGTGATTTTGAAGTATAAAAGAGCGTATTCCTGAAGGATTAATAAAGAGAATATTAGCCCACTTATTTCTATATTGAGGGAGTAAATTAATTATTATTGGAGGTATAAATTTATGATATTGCTGGAGCAGATAATAATTAAAATCCTTGCTTAAATATTTACTATCTTCAGGAACAAATTGTATATCTTGTATTTGAAAAAATGAGGAAAGAAAAATAAAATAATACAATAAAAGAAAAGCGGCGATACCGCTAAAGACAAGAAATAGTGTTCTTCTTTTCCTTTGTCTTATTTTTGCTAAGCGAGATATTCTCATCTGCGAATAATACGTAATCCATTAGTATATTTCCATAATACTTTAGGAATTCTCACCCATCCTTCCTTAGTTTGATAATTTTCAATAATGGCTATAATAGTCCTGCCTACGGCTATAGCAGTACCATTGAGAGTATAAAGAAAATTAAGTGTGCCTTCCTTTGTTCTATATTTAATATTTAATCTTCTGGCTTGATAGTCAGTGCAATTAGAAGTAGAATGCGTTTCTCGATACTGCCCCTCGCCGTTATTTTGACCCGGGAGCCACGCTTCTATGTCATATTTTTTCGCTGCTGGATCTCCTAAATCACCGCTACAGATAAATATCACTCTGTATGGTATTCCCAATTCTTTCATTATCTCTTCCTCCAAAGATAAAAGTAATTGGTGTTCTTCTTCACTTTTTTCTGGGGTAGAAAAGATAAACATTTCTACTTTATCAAATTGGTGCACCCTTAAAATTCCTTTAGTGTCTTTACCATAAGAACCCGCCTCTCTTCTAAAACAAGAAGAAAAAGCAACATAGCGCAGAGGCAAATCTTGTTCGGCAAATATTTCTCCCATATGCATAGGACCTATAATCTGTTCGGCAGTCCCCACTAGATAAAGATTATCCTTCTCTAAATAATATACTTCTTCTTTTCCTCTCTCTAAATATCCCATTGCCGCAAATGGCTTTGGTTTTATCATTACCGGGGGAATAACAGGAATGAAGCCTCTTTTGGCAAGTTTATCAAAAGCATAATGCACTAGTGCTATTTCTAAAATTGCTCCTTCTCTTTTTAAAAAGCCAAATCGGGAACCAGAAGTTTTAGCGGCTCTTTGCACATCAATAATATCTAATTTTTCTGCTATAGTTAGATAATCACGCGGTTTAAAAGTAAAGCGAGTTATCTTACCTTCCTTTCTTATAATTTTATTTTCAGTTTCATCTTTTCCCTCTGGTACATCCGGCAAAGGAGGATTTGGTATTAATCTAATCTTATCCCAGAATTTTTCCTCTATATCTTTTAATTCTTTTTCTTTATAATTTAAATATGCTTTTGCCTCCTTTAGTATAGTAAGTATTTTTTTCTTCTCTTCCTCTTCTTTAATGTTAATTAATTTACTTTCTGCTAAATTCTTCTTAGCCCTAATTTTTTCCACTTCCTGTATTAGTTTTCTTCTTTGCTTGTCTAATTGCAAAACTTCGTCTACAAGAGCGGGGTCAACCCCCTTCTTTCGAATCCCTTCCTTTATTTCCTCGGGGTGTTCTCTTATAAGTTTAATGTCCAACATACTTCTGTTACTTCTTTCTTACTTTTTCTTCGGCCTCATAAAAGGAAAGATTATTACTTCTTTTAGAGATGGCGCTGAAGTAAATACTGCTACCAATCTATCTAATCCTATACCCAAACCAGCGGCAGGGGGCATACCATACTCTAATGCTTCCAAAAATTCTTCATCCCGAGGATGTGCCTCTTCATCGCCTTTTCTTTTTAATCGCGCCTGTTCCTGAAATCGTTTCTTTTGTTCTATGGGGTCATTTAACTCTGAGAATCCATTTACTACTTCCCAGCCGTTAATTATTAAAAGAAAACGGGCGGTTTTAGATGGATCTGAAGAAAGAGGTTTTGCTAAAGGAGAAATAGCAGTTGGCTGATTTATTACAAAAGTAGGGGTAACAATTTTGCTCCTAAATTTTTTGAAGATATTATCGCTGATTTTTTCCGTGTTGTCATAAGGGCTTATTTTTACTCCTAACTCTTGGGCTTTTTTCCTCCATTTTTTATTGCTGTCGCTTAAAGTTAAACCTGTCTTTGCGAAAAGAAATTTCTCGTAATCTATAGTGTTCCATTTACGGGGTAAAGAAATTATCAAAGAAGATTTTGGAAACTCTCTTTTTAATTTTCTGGAAACAGAAAGAAATAATTGTTTGATTAGTTTCATAAGGTCTTCTCTGGTCTTATAAGCACTGTATAGTTCCAGCATAGAAAATTCCGGATTGTGTTCTCTGTCTAATCCTTCGTTACGAAAATTCTTTCCTATTTCAAAAATATTTTCTAATCCCCCTATTAGCAATCTTTTCAAATATAATTCAGGCGCTATTCTTAAATATAGCTTCATACGGAGTGATTCTAAACGAGTAATAAAAGGACGGGCCGAAGCGCCCCCATATTTTGTTTGGAGAACAGGAGTATCTACTTCTATATAACCTTTTTCTATTAAAAACTCCCTGATACTATTAATAATTCTTGCTCTAATAAGTATTCTTTCCTTTACCTCTGGATTCTCTAATAAGTCCAGATATCTTTTGCGATATCTCTCTTCTACATCTTTCAATCCATACCATTCCTTAGGTAAGGGCCTTAATGATTTCGCTAAAATTCTAAAGTCGTTTACCAATAAACTTTTTTCTCCTCTTTTAGTTAAATATAAGGTTCCCTTTGCTTCTATAAAATCTCCCCTATCGAAGAAATCCTGAAAGAATTGGATTTTGTCTTTTAGGATATCTGCTTTTAATATCAGTTGAATTTTACCTGACTGGTCTTTAATATCTACAAAGATTAATTTCCCGTGTCCTCGAATAGCCCAAATTCTTCCGCAGAGATACAAATTTTTCTTCTGCCTTTTCCAGATAGCAAAATGTTTAAGTGCTTCTGTAATAGTACAACTTCTTTTGGTGACTTCCGGATAGGGATTAATGCCTAATTGCTTAAGTTTCCGGAGTTTTTTGATTCTCTCTTGAACTATATCCGACAACATAACTACTTTCTAAAAATAGATTTTTAATTATTTTATATCTATTATCTTATATTTTACCATTCCTTTTGGTGTTTTGACAATTACTACATCTCCTTTTTTGTGTCCTAAAAATGCTCTTCCTAAAGGAGAAACATTGGATATTTTCCCTAATTTAGGATTTGCCTCTAAAGATCCACTGATGGTAAAAACTTTTTTTACTTTAGGTTGAGACATAAGGACTACTGTTATAGTAGATCCTATTCTTACTAATCCATTGTGGTTTTTACTTTTTCTGATAATAGAGGCATTGCGTAAAAATTCCTCAATTTCCAATATTTTAGTTTCTAATTCTGATTGCTCTCTTTTTGCTTCTTGATAGGCAGCATTCTCGGAAAGATCTCCCAATTCTTTAGCTTCTTGTAATTTCTGGGCTATTTCTCTTCTGCGAGTGGTCTTTAATTCTTTTAATTCTTGCTTAAGAGAACGATATGCTTCTGAAGAAAGATACTGAGTCATAGTTATTATTTTTTGTTAAGATTATTTTGGGATATTCTATTCTCCCAATACCATTGGAGAACATCTTGTACTACCGGTATGGTAGCTAAGGAACCCTGAGGGGGATTTTCTAATAAAACTAAAATGGCTATCTGGGGATTTTTATAAGGAGCATAACCAATAAAAATCGCGTGATATTTTGCCTTTCCCGCAGACATAAACTTTGGTGAACCACTTTTACCTGCTACTTCTATCGGAAGCGAGTTTAAGGAAGTAGCTGTGCCTTCAGTAACAACCATTCTCATTCCTTGCTGAACTATTTTTAAATTATCTAATGCGACTGGTAAGCGCGTAATTTTAGCAGGGAAGATTTTCTTTACCGGGTCAGTTCTGATTTCTTGAACTAAATGAGGCTTCATTAGTAATCCATTATTAGCAATAGTAGATATATAAGCAATCATTTGGAGTGGTGTCAAGAGCATTCCTCCTTCGCCTATAGATATATTATAAGTATCCCCTAATCTCCACACCGGGTCATAGGTGCGAGTTTTTTCTAACCATTCTGGGTCTGGCAAAACTGATTGGTTTTCTCCGGGGAGGTCTATTCCCAGTTTTTTGTCTAATCTAAACATCTGCCAATATTTTTTTATTTTCTTCCACCCTAATCCCTTCATATCTTGATATCCTCCGCCTATCATCCAGAAATAATAATTACAAGAAACTGCGATAGCCCTTCTTAAATCTACCCAGCCGTGTTTCTTCCAGTCCTTAAAGATGTATTTTATTTCAGGGTGATAAGGATTGGGAATGACTATTTCTCCACTATCATAAATTTTTTTATTGGGACTAATAATCTTCTCCTCTAATGCTGCTATAGCCATTAATGGTTTAATAGTAGAACCGGGCGGGTATAATCCTGCTATGGCTCTATTAAATAAAGGATGAGATTTATCAGTAAGATATTTAGAAATTAGCTGTGGGGGTCTCCCTTGTGTTAGAACATTGGGATCAAAAGAAGGAATATTAACCAAAGCCAAAACCTCTCCTGAATGAGGGTTCAACGCTATGCCAACTCCTTTAGTAATACCTAATTCCTGTACTCTTTGTTTTAATTTCTTATAAAAATAGAGTTGTAAATCTTTATCTAAAGTAGTAACAATATCATTTCCCTTTACAGCAGGGATAGCCCCTAATTCCTTAATAATATTGTATTGGGCATCTACTTCTATCAACTTCTTGCCCATTTTACCCTGTAAGATACCCTCGTATTGCTTCTCTAATCCGTCCTTGCCAATTATAGTTGTCCAGTTATAGTTTGGATATTCTTGTAATTCTTTTTCTCCCATCTTACCTAAATAGCCCAACACATGAGCAAATGCTTCTCCATAAGGATAGTACCTGCTACTATCCTTTATTATTCGGAACCCCTGATTATCTTCTATTTGAGTTTCTAGTTT